>JALWQS010000135.1 GCA_027083015.1 Candidatus Woesearchaeota archaeon | reverse complement strand
GTTCAGGTGTGATGAGCCTTTTGGCGATGACTTTAAGACACCTGTTGGTTTAGTACCTACTAGGGTTCGAATCCCTACCCCCTCATTTTCTTGTTTTCTTCTCTTTCTGTTTCTTTTTCGTCTTTTATTCTTGCGTGTTCTATTTATTCGCTCTTGCTCATATTCAAGAACACAAGATTTAAGTAAAAATTTTATAAAAAACATTTATAAAGAACTATCATATTTCAATAGTATAAGATTTTAAGATAAAAAACAACACATTCTTTTGGGAGTTTGGGCAGGAGATTACTCGCTAACAACACGGAGGATTAAAATGGTAGTTACAGATATGGCCTATGCCGAACATGAGGATTTGATCGCCCTTGACGAGCATTACAGAAACAGGCAGACATATACATCTTTTGCGTCAAATTTTCCTTCTGATTGGCCTCTTATGGCCTCAGAACCTTCATCAGATATTGGATCTGAAGTATCTTCACAAGAAAGTTTTTCCCTTGCAGATCTGCTTTCTGTGGAAGAGGAGCTTGATTACTTTGCAGGCTTTGAGGATTCTGGTGTAAGGCTCTACGACCTTGATGGTACGAAGTTTTATGTTCAGGAGACTGATGATAACGTGCGTGTATTGGATCGTTCAGAAGCTTTTGCTCTTGTTGAGGATTACAAGTATCTTATTGCTCTGATGCGTGCTAATTGTCTTCCTACGCTTGATGAAGCCGTTGTTCTGGCAGAAGCCTCATTTCCTCATCTTTATAGGATGGTCTCTCATGCTCGGGACGTTAGATACTCAGCTCTTCCTTTTGAAGAGTTTGCTGAGGAGGAAGGTGGTGTTCGCCATGACCTTTTGAAAGAATTATATGATTCTTATGTCATCAGAGAGGGTTTTGAGCCTGAAGCAGATTAAGTTGAGCGTAGAAAGGGGGAGTAGAACCTACAGCTCGGTTTATTTACTGATTGCTTATCTTAATTGTTGAGTTTTTTCTTCAAACCAAAATCCTTATAAACAGGTTGTTTTTTCTCTGATTTCGATAAAATATGGCTATTTCGCAATTTAAGTCTAAACAAAGCCCGTCAGGGTCGAAATATAACTCCTATAGGAAGAAGAGGAAGTTTGAGCTGGGTTCTTCTCCTACTTTGACTAAGATAGCTCCTTACAAACGAAAGAAGCTCAGAGTGCTTGGAGGAAACTCAAAGGTTCGTTCTTTAAGCGCTGATTATGCTATTGTTATTGACCCTTCTACTCGTAAGGCTTCTAAGGTCAAGATCCTTAATGTGGTCGGTAACCCTGCGAATAGGTATTTTGTCAGGCGAAATATTATCACTAAGGGTTGTTTGATCAAGACTGAGAAGGGTGATGCGAGGGTTACTTCGCGTCCTGGTCAGGAAGGAACTCTTAATGCTGTTCTTGTTAAGTAAGTCTTTTTATTATTTCTCTTGTTGATACTTTAAAGTATCTTTTGAACCTTCTTAGTTCTTTATCTAGAATTGTTTGATTCTTGAATATCTTGTTTCTATCTTTTCTTTTAATCTTGTAAGGTTGTATCTTAATGACTGGTTATCCGGAAACTTTGCAACATATTTTTCAAGCAGTTTCTTTGCTACTTCATATTTTCCGAGTTTCATATAAAGCACTGCTAGGTTGTTGGCTGCGCTTGGCTCATCGGGTTTTAGTTTCATGCTTCTGTTATAGTTTTTTATCGCTTCTATTATGTTTCCTTTTTTCAGGTGGCATTGTGCTATGTCTGAGTATATGAGTCTGTAGTTTGGATTTTTTTGTGCGGCTTTTCCGTAGTATTGTAGTGCCAGATCGTATTCTTCATTGTCGAAGAAGATGTTTCCTGCTTGGTAGAGGTATCTTACGTTTTCTGGATCGTCTTTCAGTTGTTGATACATGATCTCTGTATACATCTTTATCTTGTCGAGGTAGAATTCCATCCCTTTTAGCGCTGCGAAATGGTGTAGTACGATGTCTGTTTTTATGATCTCTCCTTTGTGTTTTCTTATCGCTTCTTCTACTATTTCATGTACTTTATGCTTGAACCTTATCCTTTTGTCGTTCTTGAAAAGTCTTACCAGAAAGTTTGTTTTGTATCCTGTGTAGTTGCTCATCTCCCATCTTTTTTTTAGTGGGATGTATCGGCTTCTGTCTTTCAGGTGATAGGTTCTTTGTTCCAAGGCGAATCCTATTATCTTCTTTTTGTTGTTCTCTTTATCATTCACGATTCTTTTTATCTTTGCCACTCCTGATGGTTTTAGTTCTTCGTCAGCATCTATCACTAGTATCCAGTCTCCTGTTGCCAGTTCTAATGATCTGTTTCTTGCTGCTGAGAAATCTTCTTTCCATCTGAACATCTCTATCTTTGCGCCATATTCTTCTGCTACTTTTCTTGTGCCATCTGTTGACCTGTCGTCTATCACTATTATTATCTCATCTACGAGTGTCTTGACGCTTTCCAGGCTTTGTCTTAGAAATTGTTCTTCGTCCTTTGCGATCATGCACAGGCTTATTTTAGGCATGTCTTAAGGAATGTTTTTCTTATTAAAAATCTTGTGTAATCCTGTTCTGGTTTCATATGTTGTCGGCTCTCGGCCTCTTTAATCACAACATTTAAATACAGCCTCAAAATTCCGCGATACATTTTATTTTGCTTTTGCAAAGGAGGGTTGGTTATTATGGAGACCTCAAGACCATTGGATGCTTTGAATGCATCAAGAAATAAGAGAGTCCTTGTTGAGCTTAAGAATGGTAAGCAGATTATAGGTATGCTTCAGGCTTTTGACATTCACATAAACGTTGTTTTGGATGATGCTGAAGAGCGGGAAGCTGGCGAACTTAAGAGAAAGCTTGGTAATGTTTTCCTACGAGGAGACACGATTATCCTCATTTCGCCTGCTCAATAAGTTTACAATAAGTTTAAGAGCAGTAGCGGAGTTATCAACGTACTGTTATCACGTAATAACTGTAATGTTGTATTGTTGTGATATTGTATTATAATGATGTTATAATAACATTGTGAACAAATGAACAGATTTTAAGCAGTTTTTTGATTTTTTGATTGATTTTCGAGGTTTGTATTGAAAATGGGTAAAGGAACAGCTTCAATGGGTAAGAAATCAGGCAAAAAGACGCATATTTATTGTAGGCGCTGTGGAAAACATACCTTTCATGCTAGAAAAAAGGTTTGTAGCAGTTGCGGTTATGGTAAGTCTGCTAAATTGAGATCTTATTCCTGGCAGAAACAGAAATAAGCGGATTTTGTTGTTTTTCTGAATCTTTTTCATATTTTTCACATATTTCCTTAGCTTCTGAATTTTCCGTTTATACGCTCCCTAAATC
>JALWQS010000134.1 GCA_027083015.1 Candidatus Woesearchaeota archaeon | reverse complement strand
GTTAAATACTATCAAGTAAGATCAAGAAAAGAGGCAGATCTTGATAAACAGAGAGGTACTAAGCAGAGAAAAAGAGAGTGAACTAGTCCTAAAAGCCATAGAAGAATCAAAAAATATCAACATAACAGGAACTGACGGAACAGGAAAAACCTGGTTATTGACAAAGATAAAAAAACAACTACCAAAAGACATGGTAGGAATAAACTTCTCATTCAGCAAACTAAACGCGCTAAGCAAAGAAGAGTTCATAATCAAATTCACCGATGCGATAACAGAAGGTTTCGGGATAGGAAAAGACTGGACAAGACTCTCAATAATAGACCTTGAAAGAGAACTAAGAAAAATCAGCATAACAGAAGCAGCAAAACAAAAATTAAGAGTATTAGCAGGTTTCAGCAAGGAACAATCAGAAGAAAAGATATACGGAGCATTATTCGGACTGATAGACCAACTAGCAGCAGACAAAAGAAAAAGATGCGTCCTCCTCCTTGACGATCTGGAGATCATAGACGAACTCAAAGACGAAAACCTGGTAAGAGCATTGAGCAATAACATATCACAAAGCATAAATGTCTCATTGGTAGTGACCAGCAAAAGACAGATGGATCAGGCAGGAGAGATCATACAACTAAAGAACGAACCATTATACGACCTGATGAGCAAAGAAGAACTCTTAGACAGACTGTTTCTGGAAAAACTAAACAAGCTCTCAGGAAAAGAAAGACTCATACTGACAGCCATGGCAGAACATACAGCAAATACTCCTGCGGATATATCAAGGATAATAGATTATTCCCAAACATCAATAAGACGATTCCTGACGATAATGGAAGAAAAAGGATTTGTCACACTGAAAAAAAGAGGGTGGTTCGAGATGAACGATCCTGAATTCAAAAGATGGATAAGAAAGAGGAACGAAAAATGAAACAAACAAAAAGAACAAAAAAAGGTTTTTCAACGACGAGAAAATATAAAAAAACCTTGAAAGCGACGATGATAGCTCTCTTATTCACAGTCATGATAATGCTCAACATAGCGGTAGCTCTCGCACAAGTACAAAGCCACAACCTAAGCGAGATAAGAAGGATAGACACGGATCTTGATATGAAGAATTACAACATAAAAGGCGCAAACCAGATCAACGGAACAACAGTACACGCAGTAGGGGGTTTAGCAGAAGGAGAACTAGGAGCGAATAATATGGGAGTTTATGGGCGATACGGATCAGTATCTGGTTTCATTGCAGGAACAAAAAACTTCGCCACCAGCGCAGTCTACGGAGAATACAATTCAGATATCTTGGGAAGATTAGGAACATCCAATATGGGAGCATACGGACAATACAATTCAACAAGATACGGTTATCTGGGAGGTCAAGATGCAGCAGTGTTTGGGATAGAAGCAAACACCTATAAGGGCTATTTGGGAAAACCCGGAAGCGGCGTCTACGGAGAGACAGGAACAAGCGTCTATGGTTATTTGGGAGGAATGGATACTGGAGCTTATGGTTACTATTGGGGAAGCTATGGATCACTAGGAACAAACGGGATAGGAGTCTATGGCAACGGAACAAGATACGGAATCTACGGAGCAACATCAGGAACAAACACCTTAGCAGGATACTTCAAAGGAAACGTAAATGTAAGCGGAAACATGACAGTAGGGACAGGAACCATATTCATCGACGGTAGCAATAACAGGGTAGGAATAGGAACAGAAAATCCGACAAACGATATAGAAGTCTATAAGACAACAGGTGATCCGATATTACTCTTAAGAAGCATAGCCACAGATTCAAAGCCTGCAGTCACACTAGTCAATGATATGCGGTCATGGAGCATCAAGATGGACGGAGCAGATGAAGATAAACTAAAGATAATCGGCTCAAGCGGAACATTCCTAACCATAAACAATTCAGGCTTTGTCGGAATAGGAACAGAAAATCCTGATCAGGCATTGAAGGTCGTCGGAAACGTAAATGTGACCAAGACCTTGTACGCATCCAATGTCTCTTCAAACAGTCCTTTGCAATTGCAGACAAAAGGAGTGACAAGGATGTACATAAACGACACGACAGGAAATGTGGGAATAGGGACGACAAGTCCTCAGAGCACCTTAAGTGTTGGAGGAGAAGGAGATCCAAGTTATGCAATATATGGAAATGGTTCACTGAAGGGAATTCTAGGAGAAGGAACAAATTGGGGAGTTTATGGTTTGGATAGTGATGACGGAAGCTTCGGTATCATTGGTTATGGAAAATACGGCGTTTATGGAACAGGTTCAGGAGCTAATTCAGAAGGTGTTCATGGAGAAGGAGCGACTTATGGAGTATATGGTAAGGATAGTGACGGGACTGGTCTGGGAGCACTTGGTAATGGAAATACAGGAGTTTATGGTTATGGAAGCTCTTATGGACTTTATGCTAATGGAGGAACTTATGGTGTTTATGGAGAAGGATCCGATTATGGTGTTATGGGAAAAGACAGCGATAACAGCGGTTATGGTTATTTGGGTTATGGAGATATTGGTGTTTATGGTATTGGAAGTACCTGGGCGGGAAGGTTTGATGGAAAAGCTTATGTTACAGATTATCTCGAAGCTGATGGAGGAATACACGTAGGCGGAAGTTCAGATCCAGGAACAGACAACCTGATAGTTGACGGAAAAGTAGGGATAGGGACGACAAGCCCTGCTTATACTCTTGATGTCAATGGTAACGCAAGAGTTGGCTGGAATGGTGATTCAAAATATATCAAACTCCTGCCAGCAGATTTTGAGACTGACCATAATTATGGTAATGCTAAGATACAAAACTATGGGGGATCAGTTGCCATGGGCTATTCTCCTTATGATGCGTGGGTTCAGGTATCAATACCTATGGGTTATATGGCAACAGGAGCTATGATATATTCAAATGTCAATGCTAAGATAGTTGTATTTGACTGCAGTATCAAAACTTCATCCTGCACACAAGTTGATCCTGGATGCAAAGCTAATGGCTTTTGTGCCTTCAGTAAACTAGTAAATTCCGATGAGATAAATTATCTTAGTGTTATGTATGACGGAGCAGCTTCAACCGATGAGATATACGGCGGCTTCATTGAGATAAAACAAATGTGAAACTAAAGAGGGAATAAAATCACAGAATACAGAAAAAGGTCAATCTTGGGAAACGTAGGCATGATGCTGATGCTAATAGTAGTAGCCATACTGATGATCCCTTTTATCTCTGCCCAGTCCAACATAAACTGTACAATCTTTCCAAGGACTGCTGTAGATCCGGGATTCGTGCCTATCATGAACCTTTACCAACCGAACGATTCCCATGCAGAACTGCCCAACCAGACAA
>JALWQS010000133.1 GCA_027083015.1 Candidatus Woesearchaeota archaeon | reverse complement strand
ATGTAACACTCAAATTCTTGGGAGAGATAGAAGAGAAGAAGATTACAGAGATAAAAGAAAGACTAAAAAAGATAACATTTCAAGATTTTGAAGCAGAACTTGGAACAATAGGAACATTTCCCAGAAAAGGAGAACCAAAAGTCATATGGGCAAGCATAAAACCTGAAGAGACAATAACAAAGTTAAAGATGAAGATTGAAGATTCTCTGGAAACGATAGGAATCAGAAAAGACAAAACATTCAAACCCCATATAACAATAGCCAGGATAAAAAAAACAGAAAACAAAGAATCGTTCCAGAAACTCCTCAAAACCATAAAGATAAAACAAAAGAAGTTTGAAATAAACGAATTTGAACTATATAAGTCAGAATTACGACCCGAAGGGCCAAAATACAGCGTCTTAGAAAGATTTTCTTCCGAAGAAGCAAAAAAACAAGAGAAAATAAGACAAATAACTTTATAAATAACCAGCTTCTCCAAAAGAATATAGCCTATTGTGAGGGATAGCCGAAAGGGACCTTACAAACACTGCAGAGGCGATAAAAATGCAGTACAGACCTAATTCTGTACAGCTGGAGAACAAGAAAATGACGGATGAACAACAATTATTGGTTCCTATAGACCAATACCTAAAAGCAGGCATACACATAGGAACAAAATTCAAAACAAAGTATATGGAACAATTCATCTACAAAAGCAGACCAGATGGATTATTCGTACTAAACCTGCAAAAAATAGATGAAAGGATAGGAATAGCAGCAAAATTTCTGGCACAATACGAACCCGAAGACATACTAGTAGTGTGCAGAAGAGAAAACGGCTGGAAACCAGTAAAGATGTTTGGAAAACTAACAGGTGTAAAGGTATTCGCAGGAAGATACCCGCCAGGAATACTGACCAATCCAAACCTGGACAATTTCATGGAAGTGAAAGTCATATTAGTGGTGGATGCCTGGCCAGACAGAAACGCAATCAATGACGCTCTAAGAGTAGGAATACCAGTAGTAGCATTATGCGATACCAACAACCAAGCAAACAATATAGACTTAGTAATACCATGCAACAACAAAGGAAAAAAATCATTAGGACTGCTTTTCTACATACTGACAACAGAATACATGAGAGAAAAAGGAATGCTACCAAGAAACAAAGAACTAGACGTAGGAGTAGAAGACTTTGTAGAACTATAAAACACGAAAACAGTCAAAATCTTTTTATCAAATATTTTCTATAAATCCCTATATGTGTGTAAAAAGAAAACATGATAGCAATATAGCACAAGTTCAACCGGTTCCCTCAGAAGAAGAACTTATCTCTTTCAAACCCTCATTGACTATACGAAACATGACAGTACGATCCTCAGCGATAGAACGATGCTTCTTGATTGTGGCGGTGCGGAGACCCTCATGAAACTTCTCAAGTTCAATAAGACATTTAGAACCGTACTTCAATATATCGCCTCCGACCATACGTATGGATTCGCGATCCTCAAAAGAAGAATAAACCTGATTAGTTATCAAGACAGGAATGTGCTTACGACGAGCAATCTCCTGAAGATAAGATATCTGCTGACCAAGATCCCGGTTGATATCATAAACCTTATCAGTCTTGCCCATCTCAAGACGATAAAGCATAGCAATAGTATCAACAATAAGGATACCAACATCATCCTCAATAAGACGGCCAAGCTTAGAAAAAGAGGAACGCTGCTCATCAAAAGAAGCAGGCTTAAGAAAAACAAAATTATCGATCAACGAAGAATAATCATCAGGCGCGATCTGCTTAAGACGCTCAACAGAAAAACCCCCCTCAGTATCTATATATATCACCTTCTTACCGCTACGAGCGACAGCAACAGCGGCGATAATACAGACATTAGTCTTACCACTGCCCGAAGGACCATAAACAGTAGTTATGGTATCAGACTCGTAACCGCCATCCAAGAGCTTATCAAGGACCTCAGCACCGGTAGAAACACGTTTCACATCCATAATAACAGATATTGCCAACAAGTTATAAAAACTTTACCAAACATATAAAAACACACACGCCAAAATACAGGACAATGAGTGCGAAAAAAAGGAAAGACAAGTACTGGTATATGGCAATAATAATATTCATAGCAATATCCATCCTAAGAATAAGCATAAGCCTACAAACACAAAACTTCGAAAAAGACGCCTACTTCACATACCGACAAACAGAATCAATCGCAAAAACACTACTACCTACTTATGTAGATGATCTGAGTTTCAGAGGAAGAACGCTTATATTCCAACCACTATACTATTATCTACTGGCGCCTTTTGCCTGGTTGATGGGAACAACACTAGCGCTAAAGATCATACCAAATATACTAGCAAGCCTGCTTGTCCTGGTAACATACCTGATAGTAGAACACATAACAAAAAACAAACCAGTTGCTCTCTTCTCAGGATTCGCAGCAGGAACAATACCCGCATTCTTTACAGAAACCATAAATACGGCAAGCGGCTACACACTAACCATACCACTGACCATGTATATAATATACTGCTTCATGAGAAACAAAGAAAAAACATACCTATACCAATTCATAATACTCTCAATAATACTAAGCCTGACATCAGCAATAGCGTTCCTGCTAGTAGTGGCTCTCATCATCTACCTGATACTGACGAGACTAGAATACAAAACAGAAAACAAAAGAGAACTAGAACTTATAATGTTCCTGACATTTCTAGTAATATGGGTCAACATACTGATATACAAAAAAGCATTTCTCTTCCACTCATACGCAGTAATATGGCAAAACCTTCCAAAACAGATACTGAACAATTTCTTCAAAGAAGTGACCATCTTCAATGCAGTAAATGGGGTCGGAATAATACCCCTATTCTTAGGAGTCTATGCCATACACAAATACTTACTAAAAGAAAAAGACAGAAGAACATACCTGCTGATGGCATTCGCACTGGGAATAGCAATGCTCCTATGGTTCAAACTGATAAGCTTCAACACAGGACTGATGTTCCTGGGAGCAACACTCGTACCCTTATTCGGACAGGCAACAAACAGCATATTCGAATACCTAGCAAAAACAAGAATATCAAAAACATGGCCATTATTCGCAGCAACACTAGTAATACTATTCGTGCTGACATCAACAATACCCGCAGTAGGAGCGGCCATAGAAAGAAACAAGAAAGCAGTGACTGAAGGAGAGATAGATGCCCTAAAATTCCTAAAAAACAACACTGAAGAAGGAGCAGTAGTCCTTGGAACCATAGATGAAGGCTTCATGATAACAGCAATAGCAAAAAGAAAAAACGTAGCAGACAACAATTTTCTTCTGATAAGAAACCCGGAAGAGATATATGATGATATAGAAACAATATACAAAGCAATATTCAAGACGAAAGCAGTAGAGCTCCTAAACAAATATGATGTTGATTACATATATTTCTCACCTGAAGCAAAAAAAGAATTTAGAACAGAAAAACTCAAGTTTATCGACAAACAATGCTTCGAAAAAGTGTATGATAAAGAAGTCGTCATCTACAAGACCAAATGCATGATAAAAAAAGCCAACTGATAAAAAGAGAGAAAAGAAAATGCATCTTGAAAAACAACTGAGGAAAACAAACCTTTTTCCCGCGGTAATGATAGTTTTCTTCCTGCTTATCATAGGACCAACATTCCTAAGATACTACTCAGGAAACAACAACCTCATAGGATCAGAACCATATTATCACATAAAAGCAGCACAGATACTATCAGAAACAGGATCCTATAACCCATTCAACGCCCCGGACAAGATAAAAGAAAGCACGTATAGCGAAAGGAACTATCATTTCAATCCCTACCACTATCTATTAGTATTCACATCAAAAATAATGAATATAGAAGCAGCATCCAGATCGCTGCCGTTAATATTAGGACTGTTAACACTGATACTATTCAACCTGCTACTAAAAGAAATGATAAAAGAAAAGTACAAGAGACACATAATACTGCTACTGTTGGTTATGAGTCCGGCATTCATCTACACATTCACAGTATCAAACCCAAACGCAGCAGCAATACTCTTCACAATAGCAGGAATATACTTCTTCACAAAAGAAAAAAGGTACAACATAGTGATCTCGGCCATGTTTCTTATGGTAACTGCCTTGTTCAGTATGTTCAATTCGCTACTGGCAATAGCGCTGCTTCTAGCCTATGTGATAAGCACAAGAAAAAACTATTCAAGACTCGCAGTCATGATATTCCTATTAGCGATAGTAAGCTTGACAAAAGACATACAATTCTACTACAACTACACATACGCACCACAAGTAAATATCCTAGGCAACCTTATAAGCGACCTCGGAGGCATACTAGGTTTCGGAATATTCACAGTACTGCTGGCTATATACGGAACATATGCCCAATGGAACAAAAAAGAAAAATTCCTCTCTTACTTCTTCATAGCTATCCTGCTATTAATAGCCTTATTTTACGTCGGAAACATAAGCAACGCATACATAGCATTTTTCATAGCCGCAGCAGGAGGTCTAGGCCTGGTACACCTAACACTAACAAACTGGGAAGTTAGGATAATAAAAAAACTCGTACTTCTCATAATCCTCTGCGGAATACTGTTCAGCACAGTAGCGTACGCAACAAGACTCGTCGGAACAGGACCGCAACCAGAACTGACAAAAGCATTGGAATGGATGAAAGAGAACACATCAAAAAAAGGGTTTGTGCTAACAAGATACGAAAACGGATACCTCATAGCATCAATAGCCGAAAGAAAAACATTAGCAGACTCGTATCAGACATCAGACTATTCACAGGCATTCCTATATAAAGTAGAAGACACCATGTATTACGGGAGAAAACTCAATGACGCAAAAAAACTTTTTAAGATATACGACGTGAAATATATAGTAATAGATCCTACAATGAAACAAGGTAGCATATGGTCAAAAGAAAACGAAGGACTGCTATTCCTCTTCACGAACAAAGAAACATTCAAAGAGATATATCATAAGGAAGGAACAGAGATCTGGGAAGTTAAAAATACTACAGTAAGCACAGGAATGGTATAAAAGAAAAGAAACAAGAGATAAAGAAAGAGACCAACAACCGAACAAAAAAGAGAACTAAGAAACCTTATAGATATAAGCAGTACCATCACAAGAATCAGAAAATTCAACCACTTTTTCTGCACGAGACCAAGAATCAAGCTTCTCAAGGTCAAAAGGATCGCCAACACCAGAGTGATAAATAACGTATTTGGCATGGTGACGCGAAAAAAACCTATCTACAGAAGAGGAATACATAGAAGAAGAGTGGAGAACATAATAATAAGCAAAAAAACGCCAAAAATTACTAACAACAGAGGCGCCAGGAACAGTATGAGAGCCGACATAAGCTATAGAAGAGACAACGGAACCGTCTGAGCGACAAGAATCAAGAGATAAAACATGAACCAAGAGAAAAAAAGAGGAGACCAGGGTGACAAGAAAGAAAAGCACTAAAAAAACATTTCGGACTGTAGTGTCGACAAAAGAAAAATAAAGACCATAAAAAGCAAGCATCAGAACAAAAGGAATTACGGCAACCAGATAACGAGAAGACTTAGAATGGACAAAGAAAAAAAGATAGAACAAGGTCAGAGAGGAATAAACAGAAACAAAAGACAAAGAAATGTTCCTTTTCTTAAAAGCAAAATATATGCCAACAATAGCAAAAATAAAGAGAAGATGAAAATACTCAAGAATATTAAAGAACTGGACAATAAAAGGCTCAATAGCCTGAGAAGAGCCAGCAACAGTATACTGCTGAACAAGATTCCAAAAAAAAGAACCATGCTCTAAACGATTATAAACAAGCCAAGGGAACAAAACAACCAGAAAACCTATGAGAAAGCTAAGAGCAAGGTTGAGAGACTTAAGAAAACTCCTTTCAAGAACAGAACGATACAGCAAGATCAAAACAACAGAAACAAAAAAAAGGATATATGTAAAACGAGTAAGAAAGCCAAGAGCCGAAAAAAAACCTATCAGAAAAAAAGAGGGTAAAGAAGAGAAAGAAGATTTTCCTGACAATAGAAAAAAAGCAACAGAAAGAAAAAAGAGTCCGGGAAAATCAGTATAAATCTTATCAGCCCAAAACAAAGTCAAAGGATGAAGAGCAAAAAGCAGAGAGACAAGAACAGAATAAGACTTAGACAAGAAATTTCGCGAAGCTAAAAAGACAAAAAGAACAGAAAAGACCGATAAGAGGACAACAACCACCTTAGCCACCAGAAGAGATTCTCCAGTCACGCGCCAAAGAGAAGCTATCAGAAAACTCAGAAGAGGAAAACGAAAATCCTCAGAATAATAAGAATGGCCCAGCTGAGAACGGGCGTTTGACAAGTAAACATTCTCATCCCACAAGAGATAAGACTGATGAAAAGACAGAAAAAGAAGAAAGATAAAGAAAAGCAGAAGAAAAACCCAAAGATTCAAATCCAAAGAAAATCTATTTTTTTGTCTTAATGAAATCACCCATAGTAAAACCAGCAGAACGTTTCTTATCATCAGAAGAAAAAGGAACAGAACCACCCTCTACCTGATCAACAAGAACAATCTTAAGAGCAGATTCAAGTTTACGAGCCAACCTTATAGAAGGCTTAAACTGAGAAGACTCCAACTTATGAATAACAGACTCCTTCTCGCTAAGCTTCTTAGCAAACTCCTTCTGAGTAAGACCAAGACGCTCACGAGCCTGACGAATACGCTTAGAATAATCAGAAACAATAACCTGAAGCACCTCAGGCCTCCTAGGAGGAGCCCTGGGACGACCAAATGAAGAGGATGAAGAGGGGCCGGAAGAAGAACGAGAAAAAGAGCGGGAAGATCGAGGAGCCTCAAGCACCTTACCAAATTTTGCGCAGGAAGGACAAACCCACATCTCAGAACCCTCAATACGAGCCCTAACAAGCCG
The DNA here is from genome assembly GCA_027083015.1 of Candidatus Woesearchaeota archaeon. Lineage (GTDB taxonomy): Archaea > Nanobdellota > Nanobdellia > Woesearchaeales > UBA11576 > UBA11576. The sequence goes on along the minus strand of JALWQS010000133.1, from coordinate 6,016 downwards.
AGCTTCAGAACCACAAATATCACACTGAGCCATGAAAACAACCTCAAACTTTCTTAATAATCGTAACTATTACGCGCCTCTCACGAGGACCATCAAAATCACACAAAAAAATATCCTGCCAAGTACCAAGCTGAAGAGAACCGCCTTTTATAGGTATCGATTCTGAAGGCCCAATAATAGAGGCCTTTATATGCGCAGAAGCATTATTATCGATACGATCATGACGCCAACGACCAGAAGGAACAAGAGCGTCAAGAGCATCAAGAATATCCAGACAAACATTCGGATCAGCATTCTCGTTGATAGTTATCGCAGCAGTAGCATGAGGAACAAAAACATTACAGACACCATCCTCAACACCAGACGCGGCCACCAAACGCTTAACAGAATCAGAAATATCAAGAATCTGCTGAGACTTATCAGAAGAGATAGTAAACTCCATTTTTAACCTAATCATAAAAAAGGCGGAGGGGGGACTTTCAGACCGGGAAAAACCCGTTCATTTGAACCCCCAAATGGTCGCTGTCTTCTCATCATTGCACAAAGTGCTCAACACAGCGTGCAATCCAGCTGCAGGCGACTGCCTTACCGGATTTGGCGACTCCGCCACGAAAACGAAGAAAAAATAAAGGTTTAAATGTGTTTCTATTCAGAAGAGCATTCAAGAAGGAAAAAATAGCATTAAATTTATAAACAGAAAAGATGCAGCCCAAGACATGGATCCGTAGCCTAGTCTGGATAGGGCACTGGCCTTCTAACCTGCAACAAGCAAGAAGGAAGCCGGGGATCGCGGGTTCGAATCCCGTCGGATCCATCAATTCTCACTACTCAAACCTGTTCAAAGAAAGACAACAAAAAAAGGCTCAAGGCAACCAAGTCTTACTATCACTAAGCTTCTTAGGAAGATAATCACTGATGACAAAATTAAGACCGTGCTTAGCCAAAGCCTGCTGCTCAGCCCTCTTACCAAGAGTCGCCAACTGCTTCAAAGCCTTCTGCCACTCCTTATGATGCTTAACAAAAGGATCATTCTTAAGAACATCCTTTATCTTCTTACGATCAACATCCTTCAAAGGATGGGTAGGAAGCTTATAGTCCAATATATCCTGAGGAGTTATACCAATAAACTTCGCCTGAGGAACACAAAAAAACTTATTGATATGAGCAGCATTACCAGAACCAACCTTTAAGGTACGATAGATAGAACCATAACCGTAAGGATCACCATCAGTAAAAACATAAACCGGAAGCTTCTGGTCATCAGCAAGACGCCTGATAAAACGACGACAAGCACGAGTAGGAACGCCGCCCATAGATATAAGGATACAATTAGCCTTCTTCCAATACTTATGCTTAACAAGACGCTGAAACATACCAGCAGTCTCGATAGCAAGGATAAATTTTGCATCGGTCTGAAAACCAAGATGCTCAACACTACTAGGGACAGAATAAGCACCACTACCAAACTTCGTACAATCAATCTTAATCTGCTTACCAGTATCTGGATCCTTATCAATCACGATCAGCTCGCCAGCAACATCACCACCCTTTTCCTCGGGAATAAAACCAAGCTGCTCACGATTAACCATAAGCATAGCCTCAACATCATCCATAATAGAATCAGACTCGGGCTGCTCCTTAAAACGAGCCTCACCCCAGTTCTTAGAAATATAATACATCTCCCTCTTAGTAGCGATATCATCGGTCTCAATGATCTTCTTAGACTCATTCATCATCATCAAAGTCTGAGCAAAAGTCTTAACAGTATTAGCAGTGAGAGTCCGCTGTTTCATCTTGCCCTGAAGCTCAAAATAACCCTTCTCCTCGGAATAATCAACATTAGACAAAGACCTAAGAGGAGATTCCAAAGTCGGACTCTGCTTCTTTATAATACTGGAATAAATATATTTTGCAACATCCTTCATCTTCTCTGCAATCTTCTTCTCGCTCATTGTTCATCACCATCCTCAGAATCAGCATACAACTCGGCTTCAGCATCAGAACCAATCTTAGCAAAAGTCTCATCATACTCAGTATTCTCAGCAGCAATAGATTTCAACTTACCTCGTTTCTCTTCCAACAAACTCTTAAGATCAGACTCAACCTCCTCGGCCTGCTGAGGAGAAAGAGCAATAAGATCCTTAAGAGCAGTGCTTATGAAAGGGATATACTTCTCAATATAACTACGTTTCTTAAGCTCATTATGAAGACGCTGTTTCTTCTTCACATAAGAAGCGAGCTGACGACCGCAGCCCTGAACCGCAAGCTTGATCTCCTTGATGATCTCGGGATAATGAGCGATAGCTTCCTTAGATTCAGAAGTGAAAGGCACCCAAACAGAAGCAAGATGAACAACGATAGTGGCAGGACCAACAGGCAAGGAATTTCTACTCTGACTAAGACCATAACCACGAAAATTAATCTGCGTAAGAGCCTGAGTTATAGCACAAGCACTTTGCTGGTACTGAAGAGGGACGCGATTAGCATACCGAAGAAGACGAACAGTCTTATCACCCGGCTGATCACCACCATAAGCAACACCTGCTTCAACAATAAAAGGATTACCACGATAGACTGAAGGAGGACGAGTAGTTGTAGCATAAAACTCAGCCTTGATCTCCTTCTTCATACCACGCTCAAGAGAATCAGAGCCTATAGGAGTCACACAATCAGTAGGCGGATTCATAATCTTGACAGAATTGATAGCCTTAATCAAACGCTCCGCCTGATCGCGATTCACCTCAGAAGGCTTAAAATTCGGAAGGATGCCTGCTTTCTGACAGATCTCCTTAGCAGTATTAGCGCTTACACGAGAAAAATCAGAAGTAAGAAAACTCTGAAGAGTGCGAGCCTCAGTAAGAGCAAGCATATTGATAAGATAACCGAGCTCAACACCGTAAGGGTGAGGCTTAATCTCCTTAGGCTCATCAGGAAGAACATCAGTAGCGCGAGGAAAGATGATCTGCTCGGCCTTAGGATTGGTATAGATAATAGTACAATGAGGATTAACTATAGCTGTCTGCTTAAGGTACGCGTCTATAGACTGACTACCTTTAGAATAAGAAGCTTCCAGATCAATCTCAACACGAGTACCGTGATCCTTATTCCACTCAACCTGCTGCTCCTTCAAGATGTTAGGCTTATTAGTCTTAGTATCTATCTGAAGCTCCATGTAATGGGCGGGGTGCTTAGGACTTATCTTACTCGTTATCTTAGCCGGACGACCAGTAGTCAGCTGACCATACATGACAGAAGCAGAAATACCTATACCCTGCTGACCACGGCTCATCTTAAGACGGTGAAACTTAGAACCATAAAGAAGCTTAGCAAAGATCTTAGAAATCTGAGACTTAATGATGCCGGGACCATTATCCTCGATGATTACCTTAAACCTGGAAGAACCCATATCAATAACCTCAACGCTGATCTCAGGAAGAATCCTGGCTTCCTCACAAGCATCAAGCGAATTATCGACAGCCTCTTTGATCGTCGTCAACAATGCTTTCTTAGGATTATCAAACCCTAAAAGATGACGGTTCTTAGAAAAAAACTCTGCAATAGAAATCTCTTTCTGCTTAGCAGCCATCTGGTGTGCTTTTGTAATCTCTTCTGACATCATATCACCTTTTATTTAAACAAAAATTTAACAAACAAACCAATACATTAAAAAATTAACCCAAATTAAGCCAAAATAACCATATCAATCATCTTTAAGAGCGACCCTATCAAGACCAGTCATGCGCTTACGCTCAATTTCGCGACGCTTCTTCTCAAGCCACTTGTACACTGAAGAATGAGGGCTTCCTTGAAGCAAACTCTCAACAGCCTTACGAGCAAGCATGACAGTCTCAGCCTCGCCTATAATACCAATAGTCTTACCATACACTGAGATATAGGTTTCAGTCTTCTCCTCAATGTAGCGCCTGGTCTTACCATCTGCACCTATAACACGACCTTTAAGACGCGCAAGAGAGTTCTTAGATTTACCTGCGTACTCAGGGATAGATAATAACTCAAAAAGATAATCCGACTTAAGGATGAGAAGAGCAATCTCGGGACTAAAACCACGACCTATAGCCCTAACAATATCACGAGCAGTAAAAAGACCTAAAGAATCCTCTCCAGAGATACGGATATCACCATCTTTAGAATCAACGAAGAGATTGGAATTCGTCTCTTCCTCAATCTTCTTCTTTATCTCACCATGCTTACCTATAAGTACGGCTATACGATCTTTCGGAATCTTCAATTCGTAAGAGTACTCCATAAACCTAAACCTCAACCAGTCATTAATAAACTTATTGACTTTAATAATCCGGGAACGAAAAACAACAAAACAAAAAAATGAATGGGTAAAAACAAAGGAAACACAGGATAGCTAAGACTTCTGCAATCTTATCTCGTCGAACATATCTTGAGCATGCAGATCAAGACCCAACTTCCTGAAAAAACGCGCTATATTCTTACAATCACGAAGCAAAAGCTCCTCAGCATTCGCCGAACGTGTAAGAGTTCCCTGCGAAAAATCAATGAAAACAGGTTTCTCATCATAATTAAGGATATTAAATTCTGAAAGATCACCATGAACAAGACCCGCAAGCCAGAGTTTTTTCATATAATCAAAAACAATAGAGAAGAATTTTTCAGGATCATTCGGATGGAGGTCCTTAAGCTTTGGTGCGGGTTCAGAAGAACCGATCATCTCCATGACAATAATGTGGTTTAAACAATGGATAGGCATGGGAACACGAACACCGGCTTCCCGTGCTTTCAAAAGATTGCGAAACTCGCGCTGAGCCCAATTAAAGATAATCTCGCGCCTCTTAGACTTAAGGTTAAGGTAACGAACATCGTACTTTATGTAATCATACATACGATTAAAATCACAGGCTTCCAAACGATAGATCTTAACTATAACCTGAGAATTATCCTCTCTCTCAGCAGTAAATATGTTGGCCTCTTTACCTATAGAAACAGGACTTTTCAGCTCAGAAAAATGACCTTTTGACCCCAGCTCAAATAATTTTCTAATAGTAAAATTATCAAAAACATTCCCATAAGTCTTGAATTTTTCGCGCGTTATTTTCGCCATTTTGGAGCTGATAAGTATAATCTCAATAAAGCGTAATGGAGGCTCTCAGAGCCAGAATAGTGGTTTTCTCGAGGTATTTAAATAAGTTGGGTTTATATTTTAACCACCATACAGTAGTTAAAAATAGAAAGATTTATATTTCCGTTACTAAATAATAACGCTTTCCCCAAAATCGTTATTAACGGATGAGCCTGTTGTTTTTAGGCGTTTCAGCCTGTCATACGTTTTTTCTGTCTGACAGACTCGCCCTATCTGATTATATGAGTGGACTTAGATATAAACCTTGTGTCCACCCTGTCAAGTGTGTCAAGTGTACAAGTCTATGAGCAATCATGAACCTCTGATAGATATCTATTTTCTTCATTAAATATTTTTCTGAAAAATTATAATTCAAAAGAACTCACCATAACATTATGATCTTTGGTTTCAGGCTTTCCTTTTCTCAGTTGTCTGCTTTGATATAAAGCCCTGTTTTGCATGGCCTTCTCAGCTTCTTCAATGGCTATTCTGCTCTTGTTCTTAACATTCTGAGGGTTTCCATTGCTTAAGATGATTGACTGCCTGATAATGTCTTTAAGCTCATTTATCTCGTTTTTAAGTGCATTAATTTGATCTTTTTCTTCAGGTTGGATGTTGAATACTTCATCAACTATGTCTCTTTTAGCAACCATTGATGTTGTTAGGTATCTTTCTGTGCTTCTGAGGTTTTTGTGTCTCCCAGATATTTGAGCTGCAAAGACTCCTCTCTGATCGCAGATTTTTTGTAGATAATAGTGTCTGAGTGTGTGATAGCTTAAAATTGATAATGCACGACCTGTTTTTGAAATAGCGTATTTCATGTCCAGGCCTGCTGCTTTTCTTGTTTTTATTAAGTGGGCTCTAATTGTTGATGGGTCCAGGTGCATTTCTTTCTTTCCATTCCTT
>JALWQS010000132.1 GCA_027083015.1 Candidatus Woesearchaeota archaeon | reverse complement strand
GTGTTTTTGAGCATTTCGCCCTAAAGGACGGAGTATTAAACTCTTTGCAAATCTCTAACGAGATTTTCAATAAGAATCTAAAGAAGTCCTGTTCATTTGATTGAAAATATCTATAAAAGAATTTTATTAAAGAGTTTCATAAAAGATTTCTTGGATCGGAGTAAATAATATCCATAATAACAAAAACTCGCCACTCGGGTCTATCCCGACCTAAAGGACGGAGTATTAAACTCTTTGCAAATCTCTAACGAGTTTTTCAATAACTTCCTAAAATAATTTCTAAAACCTTGTTCCTACAAGTGAAGATTTCTCATCACTCTCTTTCGCTTTTAATCTACCATCCTCTCCGATTTCCAGTTCGAATGACCTTACGTCCTGCCCCCAGTTTTGGTTTATCATTCTTCCCACCTTGGCTTTTTTAGCAAGAGATCCCACACTACCTATAACACTCTTGATCAATTTCTTAGAACCTCTGTGCTCCCCACTGAACATATAGGTATAGTAGTTTGAACACTTATAAACCTTACTTTTTTAGATTTTACAAACCAAGATGTTTCAAAGAAATATTCAAGACATAACTAAAAATTAGAACAACGAATTTTACATGTATTAATACGGTTATACTTACACACTCAAAAGATGTAAAAATATATAAATACAGCCTCCAGAAGTCTATTATGTTGGGTTGAGGTTTGTTTTGTTGCCTGAGAACCCTTAGAGATCCTATAAGTTAAGAATATTTACCAAAAAAAGGTGGTGCAGTGAATCCTAAGATCCCTTCAACGATTGCAGATCCTTTTCCTGACAATGCTTCCAGACCGTTCTGGGCGTTTAAGGATAAGAAGTCCCTTGCTGATGAGTTCTTTGATTGTTATGTCTCTTTTAAAGAGCTTAATTGTCATGAATACTTTTGGGAGTGGCAGTCACGCAATATTGATGAGTCTTTGATGAAAAAGCTTGCTAAGAGTTACAGGAAATTCTTTTCCAGCAAGCCTATCGGTAAGGAGCGTTTCATAACTTTTGTCGTGAATAATGATAATATCAAGGAACTTGGTAAGCTTTACATGTCCATCATCCTTTCTAATGAGTTCGCTAAGGAGACCGGGCTTCACGCCCCCCCATTGTTTGAGGTTGTTCATCCTGTCGCAGGTTCTGATTCTCTTCTTCATTTCATAGATCTTTATTCTGAGACTGTGTCTATCGCTTGTGATAAGATGGACCGTGATGTCGGTCCTAAACAGCTTTTCATCATCCCTACGCATAATTTTAAGGAATCGTCTTCCGAATGGTTCGCTTCTTTGCACAGGTTTATCTCTGATTATCAGCAGCGTTTCCGCACAAAGCTGAAGCATATAAGACCCCTTATCTCCCGAAGGACACTTTCCGATTCTAAAGGTTTTGTCGGTTCTGTTTTAGCGACTAAAAGGATGCTTTCTAACTATCATGCTTTCGCTAAGATTGAAGGTATCAAGGTATTTCCCATCCTTCAGGTTTCTGTCCTTCCTTTTCGGGGCGGTCTTATTCCTGATCGTATAAAGGAATTTGTCGCTACATACAAAGGTGTTCGGTCAGTTACTATCTCTTCTTCTTTCCGTTATGATTTTAAGACTGGAACGGTGATTGATTCCATAAAAGCTCTTAATCGCGGTCTTCATCGTGTTCCTTCACATATCTTTTCTAAAGATGAAGGCAAGAGGCTTAAGCATATCGAAGATATTTTTACTTCTCATTATAAGAAAGCCTTGTCAGACATTCCTGACTTGTCCCGTATAACTGCTAAGAAAGATGTTCCTGAAAGCATAGAGAGAAGTTTCGCTCTTTATTCTCTCGGCATCCCTCCTGAGTTTATCGGCATAGGTTCTGCTCTTCTTGAAATCATAAAGTCCGGCAGGGTTAAGGATCTTGAGGAGTTGTATCCTGAGATCAAGTCTGACCTGGTATTTGCTAGCCGCTTGCTGAACCGGGAGAACCTTAATATTCTTGCCAAGACTCACAGGTTCTGGGCTCGTCTAAAAAAGGACGTCTCTTTAGCTGAGGATTTTGCTGGACCTTTCGGCCCTTCTGAAACTGATGATTTTTTGCATCGCAATCTTTCGTCTAATATTCTTCATAAGATGCTGGCTAAGAGGGATTTTTCTGATGACCTGTCAGCCGCTGCCAAGGTCCGCCATAGTTTAGGGTAAAGGTTATAAATGATTGTTTGTAGTTCTTGCTTATGGTTATCAAAGGAGTTATTTTTGATCTTGGAGGGGTTGTTGTCCGTGATATTCTGGAAGAGGATAATGGGTTGATGGCTGATTGGTTTGGTGTTCCTGTAGCTGATTTTGTTCGTGCCCGCCGCAATAATTGGGCTGATTATGAGCTTGGTAAGATTTCTGGTGTTGAGTTCTTCAGTCGCATAGCTCTTGACTTAGGAGTGGAAGTTGATGCTTCTGAACTGTTTGAGCGTACGTTTGAGCTGATCAAGCGTGATGAGCAGGTTGTTGGACTTATTCGTCTTTTGCGTCAGAAAGGTTTTAAGACCGGCATCCTTTCTAATAACACTAAAGAATGGTCCAGATTTGAGCTTAAGGATCTAAAACTTGGTGAGCTTGTTGATGTTGCGGTCTTTTCTTGTGATTATGATCTCCGTAAGCCTGACAAGAGGATCTATGATCTTGTTCTTGAACAGCTTTCTCTTAAGCCTAAAGAATGTGTTTTTATCGATGATAAGAAGAGGAACATTGATGCTGCTTTGAGTTTTGGCTGGAACGCAGTTCTCTTTCAGGGATTGGCTGACCTTAAGCAGAAGCTTCTTGATCTCGGCATCAGATTGCATGAACACTAGGTGTTAGAACACCGGCCTAGACAGAATCGCTTTTTAGAAATATTTATAAAAGACTGAAAAAATAAAATATTATGACGAAAAAATCTAAAATTACGCTCTTTATTATTGGGTTATTTGTCATAACGATCTCTACTTCATCTTTCGTTTTTGCGTCTGATGTTCCTTTTGAGGTTATCAAGACAAAAGTACATCTTGAAAAAGTTATTCCGCAAGATAGTGACGTTGTAGTTGTTGATGGTGTTCCTTATGATCCTTCTGCTACCAGCAACAAAGTTGACCTTGGCTATCCGCCTCCCAAAGGAGATTTTGATCACCGGGTTAAAGCGCATCTTACAGGAATAAAATATTCTCTTGATTTTTGGAATGTCGGCCAGATGGGTGGTGAAAAAGGTTTTTTCTTCAAGACAGATTATGGTAAAGCTAAACTTACTATTGAGTATGATAGTGATTATGCTTATAAGATGGTCAGTACTGGAAAAAGTTTTGGTAACCTGCCGATGCTAGAAAAAAAAGAAGTGAGTGTGCCAAAGATTAAAAAATTTGAATATGATCTTACATTCACGGGAGGA
>JALWQS010000131.1 GCA_027083015.1 Candidatus Woesearchaeota archaeon | reverse complement strand
ACAAATATAGACAACAGGAAAAGACGCTGGAGCATAAGAAGAAAGAAAGAACCACAAACAAGAAAACAAGTGCAGCACATAAACCTAAAAGAGCCTACAAGGTACTTTGTACCAAGAGGCGAGGAGGAACAACAACTTGAAGAAGTAGCAGGTTATGTCAGCCGGTTTCTGGAAAAAAATAAGGATATATTCCCGATCCTGATGATGAACACATTTGAGGAAGCACAATACCATCAAGAAACATTCAGAGGAAGGTATGAAACAGCGATCGTACCAATATCATCAGCACCCTTAGTGCTTGGAAGAAGATCAAGATAGAAAGATCAAGATAAAAAGAAGAGAAGAAAAAATAGGAACGGGGATAAAAAATAAGAACAAAAAATGAAAACACCAATCATTGACGTATCACAGGACGTCCCATTACCAGGACAGAAGATAGACAGCAAGTATTATGTTCTAAGCCCGTTAGGGCAGGGAGGGATGGCAAGAGTCTTCAAAGCATTACAGGTCATCTCACCAGGAGAAGGACTGGAAGCGCTGATAGAAGGTATAGTGGAGGTAGTAAAACCCGAATACAAAAGATACATCGCACTAAGAAACCTGGTAGTAGCGGAAGCAGCGTCCAATATCGACGTCGGCGAACGACAAAAAAGAAAACACAGAAGCACATTTGATGAAGCTCACGCAGCATATCTCAACGCACCAAAGATACTCGGAGAAGAAGACATAGAACGAGTACGTGAAGAACTGGGAATATCAAACAGGCCCAGAGTACGCCTGGTCGCAGCCAAGTACAGCCCAAGCGAAGAACTGGAAGACCAGAACTCAAGACAAAGATGGGAAAGAGAGAAGAGCATACAGTTCAAACTAGAAGCAAACTCCTACATAGTATCCGCACTTGACACTTATGACTCAGAGACAGGAAGCTGGTTCATAACAGAATACGTCCACGGAATCACAGTAAAAGACCTGTTGGCAGACGAGACAAGGATATTGTATGATCAATCCGTAGCACTAAGGACAGACATAGCCCTGATAATAGCGCACAACATAGCGCTTGCGTTAGAAGAGCTGGACTCAAAATTCATAACCCATAACGACATAAAACCATCAAACATCATACTTCCATTCGAAGGAGGAACAATACTTCTGGATTTTGGCATAGCCACAGGAAAAGGGATGCTGAGACTGACAGAAGACGAATCAGGAGGAGCGACAATATACTATGCAAGCCCAGAGTTCTACAGAAGACTGAACGTAAAGATGAAAGACTACACGCAAGAGATGGTCAGAGACATAAGTTCAGACGTATTCTCATTAGGAATCGTACTCTACGAGACACTGACAGGAGTGAAACCTTTCATGGGAACAAGATCAGAAGTAGCAAGAAAGATAATAGATCCGAAACCCAAACCGTTGAAATACCACCAAACATGGCAAACACCAAAAGGAATCAGCAGGAAACAAAGACGAACCTACGAAAGACAAAGAGAGGCGATACAAAGAGTCGTGTTCAGATGCCTAAAATCAAGAAAAGAAGACAGGTATCAGGACCCGGCAGAACTAGCCAAAGACCTGCGCAACCTGCTATACGAAACTCCAGTAAGGATAGATGAAGAATGGATAAATACAGAAACTACAGAATACAGAAAAAGAATAGCAGAATACATAAGCTGCGCCCGGGAAAACTCCAACCCACCAAGACCTGATGCATTAGAAGATACAGCATCAACAGGATCCTGAAGAGCGGATCTAACATTAGAGGAACCTTTAAATACTGCCTCTTTTTTCCAATAGGATATCAAAACATAAAGGATATAAAAGACCATAAATCATTACGGGTGAAAAATTATGGGAAACAGATATCACACGATAAGACTGCACAAGAAACGCCCAAAAAAAGGCGAAAAACCACCAAAGAAACCGAAAGCTTTCAAATCAGAAGAAGCAGCAAAGAAATGGGCAGAAGCCCAAGGGATCAAAGGCTACAGGATAGAAGCGATTGCAGAAAAAAAGTTCAAGATAAGAACCAAATAAGAACACCAAAAACAGATCATCTTTATCATGCAAAAAGAGGATTAAAGAAAAAGATCATGCTAATTCTTCAAGAAGACTTTCCAGGTCATACTTCTGCGCAGAACCATAAACAAGATCATCAACCAAAGACCTAACCCTTCGGTTCTCAGGAAACAAAGACCTCAAGACCTGATACACTGGCGACTGAGAAGAAGCGCCCCTATACCCAAGCACCATCTGCTGATAAAAGAGCGTATCAACAGAATAAGTCTTACCATCATCCCGAACAAGATCACTACCCACCCGATCAAGATAACGACGCTGCTTCTTCCTCTTATCATACTCATAGAAAGACCGGCTCCCATAATCATAACCAAGAAATCTCTTCTCACCAGAATCAGAAAGAGCAGCAAGAACAAACAGATCATCACCTTTACGACCGCCCAAAGACCTTATTATAACAGAACGTTCAGACTTTTGAGTCTTAAGACCACGATAACGGACATCCTCCTTTACAGAAACACGCCAAACATAATCCTCAAGAGAAAAATCCTCACGAGCAAGCATCTGAGCAAAAGTATAAAGCAACCTAACAGCTTCACGCTCATCATCAAGAACGGTCTCGACAAAAGTTCTCTCTATGAAAGTCTTGATATTTGGTTGTGAAACACGCACTTTCTCATCAAGGTCTAACTTTTTACGGCTGGGAATCCTGATGCCAGTACTCAAGATCATACCACGATACTTATAGATAGCCTTTCCACGACCAAGACTTATCAGATCACACTCACCAAGATAACGAAGACCAGAAGACCAAAGATCCTCAAGATCGCCCTTACTATACGTAAAGAATAAGTTACGGGCAAAAGTTATAAGACCAAGATCCCTCAAAATAAGCATACGCTCATCAACACCCTGTTCAAGAAGAGACCTTAACTTATCAGACCCCATATCATACTTATAACGGAAATGCTTCTCATGCCTCTTATCCCATTCTAACTGGACAAGATCAAAGACAGGTTCGCGACAAAAAGCATCCAAAGCTTCAGTATAGAACAAACGCTCAATAGCGTATTCAGAAAGATTGCTCAACGCGTACAAACGACGGATATCCAAGTGTTGCGAAAGAACAGCTTTCAAAGATTCAGCAACAGGAGAAACATGATAAAGATGAACGTGGCGAAACAATCCCTTCTCTAATGAGCTCAGTTTTGATCTGCGTTTTTTGACGATACCCAAGCGTTCCAAAGACTCTAAAATAAGAAGCTCCTTCCTCTCCTTAAAAGCAACCTTGCTGGCCCCTCTCCTCAAAACATCAGCAGCTTTGCCCGATGTCTTGTTTTTATGAGAACCATCAACCAGAGGAACAAGACCAGAAAACAGATCACC
>JALWQS010000130.1 GCA_027083015.1 Candidatus Woesearchaeota archaeon | reverse complement strand
GATTATCCTTGTTTTCAGGCAAGCCATAAAGGATATTATTAAGGATAGTATCTGTAAAAAGAAATGGTTCTTGCTCTACGATAGCGATATGATGCCTTACAGAAGTCGCAGCAATCTCAGAAATATCCTTATCATCAATAAGCACTTTTCCTTTTCCGGGGTCCAAGGTTCTCAGCAAAAAGTTAAAGAGAGTTGTTTTTCCCACACCAGAATCTCCGACGATTCCTACGGTCTGTCCTGGATCGATCTTAAGTGTCAGGTTCTTGAACAGTTGGGTCTCCTTATAGGAGAAATCCATCTTCTTGAACGCGATCTCTCCTTTCACTTGATCCAGTGTCTTGACACCTTCCTTTATTGGCTTAGCATCATGTAGGATGGAGAATATCCTGTGACAATTGACCGCTAAGGTCTGAAAATCAAACTCTTTAGCAGCCATCTCCTCTACTGGAGAGAAAAGTTTTGGCATGAGCATGCTGAAAGCGATCAGCGTTCCCACTTCAAAGTCTCCTTTGATGATCATGTATGTTGCGACTAATAATATCGCATAAGGGATAATCTCTGATATAAGTGATATGAGGCCTTCAATCATCAAAGAGAACTTATTGTAATCATATTCTTTCTTATTATAAACTTGTATGTGATAATCAAGGTTTCTTGTCTCATGGTTTGTCCTGTTGTTAAGTATTATAGCTTTTATGCCTAAGAATTTTTCCTGAAGAAGATTATATATCTCGGCATAAGTCTTCTTTACATAAGAATATTTTTCCCTGATCTTACGATTGGCAGGCAGAAGGACCAGGAAAAATATAGGAATTGACAGGATGACCAGAAAAGTCAATGTTGGACTGATCATAAACATATATACTACAGTTATTACTAATGAGATAATATCAAGCACTGGAGAGATTATCAGGTCAAACAAAGAATCTATGATGTCGGCTGAATCATCTATCACACGTTCCATAAGTTGTCCTTCATTGTAAGTTCCGTAATAAGAGAAAGGCAGAGAAGTAATGTGTTTATAGAAATCTATCTGCAGTTTTCGGGTAATCTTAAGATTAAGCAGAATAACCAGTAATTGCTGAAAATAATTTATTATAAGAATTGCTAACTGAACGCCTAATATCATAAACACGACCTTAACTACCATGCGTATATCTTTGGAAGGGATTGCCACATCTATCAGGTTCTTGAATAAAGCGATAGGGATTATAGAAAGAGCAACCACAACAGAACTCATGATGATTATTAACAATAATTGCAGTTTGTAATTGCGCATATAAGCTAATGCGTACCAAACATACCGATATTTAGACTTAAAGTTTTTAGCCACTTTTTTACGATAGCTCCAATCAGGAGCATTTATAAAGTTTGTGGAGCTACCAAGCACCATACTAAGACACTTAGGTTTTATAATTATATTTCTTTTAGGCAGATGCTTCTTAATACGCAGTTTTCACACTCAGGTCTGGTCTTGCAGCTTCTTTTTGCGTGTTCAACTATAAGCGCATGGTATTCCTTGAACAGTTCGGTCTTGTGGTTCTTTTCTGATAGTGCATTTTCGAACAGGGTTTTCACTTCTTCATAACTGCTATCTTTAGGAAATAATCCGATCCTGGAAAAGATCCTTTTCGTGTAGGCATCCACTACAAAACTTGGTTTTTCTAAAGCATACAATAAGATGCTGTCTGCAGTTTCTGGCCCTATACCTTTCAGGCTTAAGAGTTCTTCCCGACCCATGCGAAGAATGTCCTTAAACCTTTGTGCTAACATGATCAGACGTTCTGCTTTTTGGTTGTAATATCCTGCGCTCCTGATTAGTTCCGCTAAGACATCCTTATCTGTTCTTGCCATACGTTTAGGATCAATAAGCTTTTCCTTGTTAAGTTCTGACAACGCCTTCTCTACATTCTTCCAGGCTGTGTTCTGCGTCAGGATCGCTCCGATCATCACCTCAAACCTGTCCCTCTCCGTCTTCGGTCTTCCCTGGTGATGCTTGCTTTCAGTACTGCCTTTTGGCGTCAAAGGCCACCAACCTTGAGGACCATACTTCTTGAACAGTATTTCATAAGTTCTCAGTATGATCTTTTTTTTGCTGTCTTTCATATCATCATATTTGTCTGGCTTGCTTATCTGTTTTTCGGTCATATCGGCCAATATCCAGATTTAAGATTTTATGTTCAAGTTGTTACCTTATTCATAGAAAAATTTATTAATCAGCTAATAAATCAGAATCTTATGACTGAACTTTACAGCTTTGATATCGGGACTAAAGAAAAACATAAGGTTGTTCTTGACAAGAATCGCTGGTTAGGATCTATTCAGTTGATTGTTGATGGAAATAAGATCAAAAGTAAGATGACCTGGGTTGGTGGAAAGAAGGAATATGATTTTGAAGTTGGTGAAAAAGAAAAACACCGCATAAAGGTCAATATTGAGATACCCAAATTATTCCCTGCTTTTAGAAAATGGGCTTATGTTGTTTCTGCTGATGGCAAGGAGATTGCTAATTTTTCTAAGTGATCTTTTAGCGCTTCGGCTTTTTTTCTGCTTCTATTTTCACAATCGTCTGTTGATTTCTTTTTTCTTAAGAAAGATTTAAATAGGGTTTTTTTATCTGCTATCTCAAGATGAAATACCTGTTTTATGTTTTGAAGAGTAAGTATTGCATCATAACATTTGTCTTGGCTCTTTTCCTTAGTTATTTCTTGATTCCTAAGACTGTCTTTTATGGTCTTTATATCCTTTTGGCAGGTCTTTTCATGATATCTTTTTCTCTTAGTATCACTTGTATCGTGAGGAATATCAAGGAGAAGGTTCTTGTCGCTAAGACTTATAAGAGTTCGGTTATAGGTATTGTTGCTGCAGCTTTGGGTTTGGCTGCTTTGCAGGTCTGTGGTGTCGGCGCTCCTTTTTGCGGCGCTGCTGTCGGTTTGGGCATCCTTTCTTCTTTTTTACCTACTGCTTTTATTGATATCATGTCTGATTTTGCTGTTGAGTTTATCGTCGTGTCTATCTTTTTTCAGTTGCTAGCATTATATCTTATGAACTGTTTCAAATGCGCTAATGTCAGGTCTAAAACGAGAAAGGCAAGAAATTAGTCTTATAGTCTTGATTGCTGATTTATAATGCCCAGTTTTGTCTTGCTAATGCAAAGAATTTTGTCCGTTCTTCATCATCCATCTGAGAAATCTTAACTTCTACTTCAAACCCTTTCAGGCCGTTCTTTATCAGATCTATGAGCAGTTCTTTTATCGGTATGTTCGGCATCGGGAGTTTTAGTTCTACCACGATCTTCTTACCGTCTTCTTGTATCTCTCCTATCATTCCCAGTTCTACGAGTGAATTGTTTATCTCAGGATGCTGTACTTTATTTAGAAGTTCTTTTGCTTGTCCCATCCTCATCATCTTTTGTTCCTT
>JALWQS010000129.1:11532-13264 GCA_027083015.1 Candidatus Woesearchaeota archaeon | reverse complement strand
ATGCAGCAAACCAGTATGAACGGAAGAATATCTGGCCAGGAGAACGGCTGGAAGGCGGTGAAGAAATAGAGTATACGTTTGAAGAAAAAGGAGAATTCTTGGTGCGCGACATATTCTCGGGCAAGATGCGGGTAGTGGTTACCGTCGAATAAGCGTTTGGATCAAATCTTTTCAACGGATCGTTAATTTTTTTATTATTGAAAATTTCGTTAGAGATTTGCAAAGAGTTTAATACTCCGCCCTTTAGGGCGAGTTTTTGTTATCTTCTTCTTTTTAAGCCTAACAATCAGTTTTTAAATCTCTTGATTCAAGAACAACAATAAATAAAAACACAGAAAAAACAGCCGGTCATATGTGTGGAATATTCGGGGTGTACGGAACAGACAAAGCAGCAGAAATCTGCCTTAGAGGATTGCTGGGAAACCAGAACAGAGGAGAAGAAAGCTCGGGCATAGCTTATTCTGACAGGAACAATTTTCACGTGCAACGAAGAAAAGGGAAGATAGACAACTTAGCAAAGGTTGTACAGAAAGAAGCAGAAGCTCGCATAGCCATAGGTCAAGTAAGGTACAGTACGACAGGAAGCACAAGCATGACCAACGCGCAACCAGTAGAGACCTACTACCAAGGAAACAATTTCGCAACAGTATTTAACGGAAACCTGACAAATGCCCAGACACTACGCGAAGAACTGGAAAAAGCAGGATGCATATTCAGCACGACAACAGACACAGAACTCTTCCCTTATGTTATGGTGCATGCTGAAGGAAATTCTTTAGAAGAAAAACTTCAGCGAGGATTGGAAAGGGTAGTCGGCGCTTACAGTCTCATAGTGATGAACAAGCACAAATTGATAGCAGTCAAAGGGCCGGAAGGCATAAGACCTCTATGTATGGGAAAACTAGGGAACGCAGTCATCTTCTCGTCAGAAAGCGGAGCCATAGAGGAGATCGGAGGCGACTACCTGCGGGAACTGGAACCCGGAGAGATAGTATCAGTTTCAGAAAAAGGCATCATCCATTCGAGACTGAGGCCAGCGCCAAAGATCGCAAGATGCAGCTTTGAACTTGTATATTTTTCAAGACCCGACTCTTTCGGTTTCGCATCTCCAAGACAGACACACACAGAAAGGGTAAGACTGGGGATACAATGCGCCAAAGAACACAAGGTAGAAGCCGATTATGTAGTACCAGTACTGGATTCCGGGATGTCATCAGCTATAGGATACTCTATGGAGTCAGGAATACCGATAGGTTATGGATTGTTCAAGAAACACTACCAAGGGAGAACATTCATAGATCCCGACGCGCAGACAAGAGCTGAGAAAGTAAGAAGAAAATTGGGAGTGATAAGAGACGTTGTAAAAGACAAAAAGATAATCCTGGTAGATGATTCTATAGTAAGACTTACAACGATAAGAGAGATCGTAAAGATGGTAAGAGATGCAGGAGCGAAAGAAGTGCATGTCAGGATACCAAGCCCACCAGTAAAATATCCATGCTACCACGGCATAGACACGCCGACAAGAGCAGAACTCATAGCAGCTAACCACACACCAGAGGAGATAATACGATTATCAGGGGCTGATACGCTGGAGTACTTGTCATTGGAAGGTTTCAAGAGCAGGTTTGAAGATGACGGAAGTGAACACTGCTTCGCATGTCTTGACGGAAACTACCCAACACCTATCATAGACAGGAATAAGGACGGAAACCATAACAAGATGGGAACG
>JALWQS010000129.1:0-11522 GCA_027083015.1 Candidatus Woesearchaeota archaeon | reverse complement strand
CGTAAAAGTATAGTGAAAGTATAAAGACATAGCGCCACATTATGAAATTCAAAAATATTATAAAAGCACCATAATTCTCAGAACCTATGATATATGAACCTCAAGAAGACAGTTACCTGATGCAAAGGATAGTTAAAGAGTTCGCCAAAGGAAAAGTCTTAGAGATAGGAACAGGATCAGGGATACTGGCAGGTACGGCAGCCCAAAAGAAAGAGGTTGAATCCGTGTTTGCCGTAGATATAAATCCTCACGCAGTAGAGTACAGCAGATTGAAGTATGACAGTACAAAAATACGCTTTAGGATATCGGACTTGTTCTCGCATGTTAAAGGCAAATATGACACTATAATATTCAACCCACCGTACCTTCCAGAAGACAGGAATGAAGACGAGGAATCATCACTGACGACAACAGGAGGGAAAAAAGGGCATGAGATTATAGAACGCTTCCTGAACATGGCTGGCGAACACATGAATCCTGACGGGGAAATACTATTATTGTTCTCAACTTTAACAGGGATAGAGAAGATTGACCAGTTGGTAGCAGATAACCTCTTTGAATCAGAAAACATTGCAGAGCTAAAGATTGCCTTTGAGACATTATATGTTGACAAGATCAAAAAGAATGTTATACGAAAAGAACTTGAAGAGAAAGGCATACATTCATTTAAAAAATATGCTCAAGGACACAGAGGAAAGATATATACTGGTCTGTTGGGTGGTAAAAAAGTAGCAGTCAAGATACAAAGAAGCGATAAAGAAGCGCAAGGAACAGTAGGGCAAGAAGCGAATGTCCTCCAAGAACTGAACAAAGAAGGGATAGGACCAAAACTGATACTTTCAGGAAAAGATTACTTTGTAAGCGAATTCGTAGAAGGAAAAGTGATACTGGATTATCTCTCAGATGAGGGCTTAAGCCGGGAGAAAGTGGTCAATATCCTGAAAGATTTGTGTGAGCAGATGTATAAGCTGGATAAGCTAAATTACAACAAAGAAGAGATGCATCGCCCACTAAAACATGTAATAATAGACGAGAAAGACCATGCAGTACTTATAGATTTTGAAAGGTGCAGAAAAAGAGAAAAGACACATAACGTGACGCAATTCACGCAATTCTTACTATCAGGTCATATGCAACCTTATAGAGAAAGGTTCAATATCGCTAAAAACACCAATAGCATTTTAGAACAGGCAAAAGAATACGCAGAGCAACAGACAAGAGAACATCTTGAGAAGCTTATGAGCAAGCTATTTGATGCTTAGCATCTTAACTAATCTACTTACTTATGGCTTATATTAATCAATATCTACGAGTCCACAAAGGCATTCTCCTTCATATCTGTTATTACAGTAGTCAAAACTGCCGTCACAATTTACTATGACGCCGTCACCCTTGTAACAGGTATGTCTTTTTTCATGACAATCACTGACATTCAGCTCAGAGCAAGGGACCTTGCGATCATGCCAGTCACACATCTTGATATCGGAAGAGCCAGGATCAAACCATGAAGAACGGTTACCGCAGGAACACTCACCATAGATACGTGAACACTCGGCAAAACTGGACTTACACTCAACTTTAGAAGTTGTGGGAGTGCCATCTGAAGATAAAGAGACCTTATCACAGATAAAAACGCCCGTAGTGCAGCTTAAGGTCTTCTTCTCCATCTCTGAAGCATCCTTATTGAAATCTATGGTAGAACTTCCAGGACTAGTATCATATGAAGAACTTTCAGTACCGCAAGAACAGGAAGCGAAGGAGTTCAGGCAATCTTCGAAAGAACCATGGCAGATGATCGATTCTCCATCGTCGGTAACACAATCATTATACTCTTCAGAACAATAATTCTTGTCTTCAGGGTCATCAGTTGAGGAATCATAACTACGATAAGCATACTCTTGCGACTCCTGATCAGAACTTTTATCTTCTGCGGAATCTTGGGAATCATCAGCAGGACACCAGACGATACGGCAATCCGAAAACCTATTGTCACATTCAGAAAAAGAATCCTTACAAAAGATCTCTTTCTTGTTATCAAAGCAGATGATTGCTTTACAATCCCGAAAATTATCAATCTTATCAGAAACAGTCTGTTTGACCTTGACTGGAACACTTTTTACAGCTTCTTTTAATGAATTGCCGGTAATCTTTGAATCTTCAGAGCCGGAAGCAAGAGCGAGAGTTACGATAAGGATAATAATAAAACCTGCGACTAAACCTCCGATAATAAGAGCTTGTCTGTCAAGACCTTTAGTGCGTCGAGATTTAGGTCTTTTAGAATACCTTGATCTGATATGAGACCTGCCTTTCTTACCCCTTTTCATGTCTAAACCTTCTTTTTACCAGTGATCTTAGAAGCACTTCAAGAAGTATTTAATAAAAGTTGTGGTTGGTTTAAAAGTCAGGATTATTTTATGGTGGTCTAATAAAAAAGTAGGAATGGTTGCACCCGTTGTTATCTCTCAACACTCTGCAACAGTCGTTTATCTGTAGCGCATGTGTTTAGTGGTTGGCTCGGGTAGTGCGTATACCATTCCTACTGGCCCAAAAAATAAACTCTTTGAGAAACGAAGAGAAAAGTTGAAGAAATCGAGAGAATGAAGAAAGAGGGTCTTGAAATAAGAATGAATTTTTCTATAATTGAAACCTTTAAAGGGTGTGTAAGACAGCTCTCTCATGCCCATTTTATCATCGTATCAAAAAATAAGCCAAGTCCATTTATGATTGGACTATAAGTTAGTATGGTGTTTAAACTATATAAACCTTTCTCTAAAAACGGCTTAAAATACCCTATGAACGTCCATATCTGTGTCTTATCCTTAAAGAAAGAAAACAAACGCCCCGGCCCGGATTTGAACCGGGATATCCAAAAGGAAAGCGGTTATCACGAACAATAATCATGAATCTGAATCATGATCCTATGACATTCGAGACCGCCGCATTCGGTAAGCAAGGAAAGACCTTAACTCTATACCGGGTTATGCGACCGAGGCAAAGCCAAACAAAAAATCAAACGACTAAAAAAGAGAAGACGGTATCTTTTAAAGGTTTTTGTTCCTGAGCTTTGTTCGGGGTGTATTCCAACATCCTGTTTGTAATTTTTTCTTGTTCCTAGATATTCTTATGAGAGGTCGTTGAAACTTTAGTAAGATAATGTTTTATCATTTGTAAGCAAGCATTGCAGTATACGTAGTCTCAGAGTCAAGATGCGCTTCTTCAACTTTTTTGAAACCCGCTCTGAGCAGCATCATCCTCAACTCTTCGTACATCAGAAGATACCCTTTGTTAGCATACTCAAACCTTTTTCCGTCGGGTTGTTCACGGATAAGGATCCATCTTCTGGTCTTCTTGTCAAGATCATGCTCTACCCGCCATAATAGTTGTTCGGGAATCCCGAAAATGTTGATCCTTCCTTTTATTGTCTCTTCAGCAGTTTCATCTTTGTGAAACTTATCGATGTATAAGATGCCTGAATCTCCGAGACAATCGTAAAAGTTCTTTAGGGTCTGTTGGATAGCAGCTTTAGCTTTTTCAATATCTACATCATCTTTGCCCCATGAGTTTCCTGCGTAGATTATGGAATTTCCTCTACAGAGGATTGCTTTAGCTTTGTTGGTAAATCCTTGCGGCAGGTCTTCCCATCTCAATAATGTGGATCTGACATCTAAACCTTTCTGTTTAGCGTTCTGGTTGAATAGCTCTATCATGCGTTGCGTACCATCGAGAGGTAAGACATTGAACTGGTCGGAAAGGAGGTCCAGGCTGGGAAAACCGCTGCCAGCGCAAGAGTCAATAATCAGACTCTGACGAGTCACACCATGGTTCTGCAAGAGATCCTTAAGTTCCTCAACATAGGCGTCTTTATCATATATGTATCTTATCACTTCGCCCCATAGATCATCTATTTGCACCATCGCTATCTATTAGGTTATCTTATGATATAATATTTTATTATTAATTTTTGAACAAAAGGAAAATATTTATATAATAAAAATCATTTTGTACTAAAATAATGGTTCTTGATAAGAAAGATAAGAGAATCTTGTATGAGCTGGACAGGAATGCCCGTCAAAGCCTAAGCCAGATAGGTAAAAAAGTGGGCTTACCAAAGAATGTTGTTTCGTACAGGATAAAAAGACTTGAAAGCAGAGGAGTGATAAGAGGCTATTATACGGTGGTTGATGCTTCAAGACTGGGGTATTTCAGCATAAGATTATATCTCTCATTTCAAAACACGACACCGAAGGTAGAGAAACAGATATTGGACCATTTTATCAAGAATTCAAGAACCTGGTGGGTGGCTTCAGCAAAACCGCTGTATGATGCGACAATAATAATGTGGGTGAACGATATTAAGGAGTTCTATACTTTTTGGGAGCAGACCCTTAAGAGCTACGGCAGGTACTTCAGGGAATCACTTTATTCAATATATGTTCAGGCAGTACATTACAACTATGAATACCTTATTGACAGGAAAACAAAACAGGACAAACCCGATATTGTCGGAGGCAATAAACGATCTGGAATAGATGAGCTTGAGATGAGAATACTCAGAAGATTAGCAGGCAATGCTAAGACGCCGTTGACGGTCATTGCAAAAGAGCTTTCCGTGAGTGTAAAGAAGATCCAGTACAGGCTAAAAAAACTTATGGAGAATAAGATAATAATAGGTTTTAGGACAAATATTGACCTTGCCAAGATAGGTTTCCACAACTATCGCTTAAACCTTTATCTTAGCGATCACTCACAAAAGAAAAAGATAGATTATTACATAGCACAAAACCCTTATCTCATATATATCAACAGAGCCATAGGTCATGCGGATCTTGAGTATGAGTTGCATTTTAGGAATATGGATGAGTTTCATAAGTTCATAGATGACATAAAGAACAGGTTTTCAGAAAGTATACGAAACTATGATTATTTTATATTCAAAAAGGTCCATAAAGAACAATTTATGCCGCTGGATTGACGCTACTGGATTGGTTTTAAGTTTATGGTTATAAAAACAATTTATTAAGCGATTTTCCTTTTATAAATCCTTCTTTTTTAATCCTTAAAAAGCCTTTTTAACCTTTTTGCTTTTTCAGACTCTGGTATCAAGAATTGGTGTCTTATTTAAAAAAAAATGTGGTAAAGTATAAATACGAAACAAACCATATTAAGAAAAGGTTGGCGGCAGACGTGTCGTATCCGAAACGAGGTGAATTTTCATTAGTCATCAAACAGTGATAAATAATGGGGGAATATTTAAAAATCCACAACAAAATAGTATTAGCAATACTAGTCATATTTCTTTTCTCAAGCTCAACAATAGCTCAAGCAGCGCAATGTCCGATAGTAGTCAATGCAGGAGAGAAAGTACAATTACAACCTGAAGCATACGATCCTGATCCCGAGATCGGACCCGCAGGAAGACTTATCTGGGGATTCTCAGAACCATTCGATAAGACAGGAGCTTGGCAGACAACGAAAGGAGATGTTGGGATATACAATTTTTTCGTGACAGTATCTGACGGGGAATTATCAGACACTAAACACAGTTGTGTGGAAGTCCTGCCAAACAACAGACCACCAGTACTACAACCTCTGCAAGAAGTTTATATTACAGCAGGAGAACAAACGACAATACCTGTTTCTTGCTATGATCCAGACGGTGATAAAGTTGATATAGAATTCGCGTTCAGAGGTTATCCAGTAGCTTATATTTATTATGAACAACCGGGAGATTATTCATTAAGAGTGACATGCTCTGATGGATACGGGGGTGTAGACTCAAAAACCACGACAGTACATATAGTTGAGGCACAAAAACCGCAACTACCAAGACCGATACCGACAGTCGTTACACAACCTCAGCCTCAACAGCCACAACTGATAGAAGTACAGCAACAACCAAAACCTGTAACGACCTGTCCAACACAGACAGAAGTTGTTCAGCAAGCACCACAACCTATAGAAGTGGTCTATCAACAACCGCAACAGACTGTTTGTCCGCAAGTACAGCCTAAACCTCAACAGGTAGAAGTGGTACAAGCACCACAACAGGCTGTTTGTCCGCAAGTGCATCCTAAACCTCAACAGGTGGAAGTTGTACAAGTACCGCAACAGGCTGTTTGTCCGCAAGTACATCCTAAACCTCAACAGGTGGAAGTTGTACAAGTACCGCAACAGACTGTTTGTCCGCAAGTGCATCCTAAACCTCAACAAGTGGATGTTCAGTATCAACAACCAAGGACAACCTGTCCTGAAGTACAACCTAAACCTCAACAAGTAGAAATTGTAAAACCAGTAGCAAACAGATGCCCAACCGGTTACGTAAAGGTACAGATACAAAAGACAACACCAAAACCCACACAGACACAGACGCAGGTTCCAGTAAGGACAAGAACGCCGGAAAACGTGCAAGTAACATATGAGACTGTGTGCAAACCGCAGATAAAGATCAGTAACCAACCAGTCATCACACAAACACCGACAACAACAGAAGCACAGAAAGAACCATTAACAAAAACTTATATTATAACTTATGACAGGACAAAACCTACAGGAAAGATTGAAAAGATCGTAAGAAGGATATTCAAATCACCGATTGAAAGAAAACTGGAGATATCAGGATTCCTAAAAGCGAACGCAGGATGCAATTGTAAGGAAGCAGCAACAGAAGCAAAGACAGACAATAAAAACAGTCCGGCGACATATGTCATATGATCCTCATATGCAATCCATATGAAAAAATCTTCAAAATCTTTTATGAGACTCATAATGCAAACAAAACAACACAAATGATAAACACGGAGGTGTTGGGCTATGCGCAAAGCTCGAAAAAAAACATACATAAAACTGAAATATCGAGGAAACAATTTCAAGCTTAAACTTGGAATCCTCTCAGCATTAGCTCTGCTATTAGTATCTATGCTGGCCATAGTGGTGTTCGGACAATTAGCGACACCGCAGACATTTACAAAGCAGGAAGCATCCGATACCTACACGAAGTATTTCTTCACAAGGCACGAGTGCCGATACATATTCCCGGAAGGAAGCTGTGTAGTAGAAGATAAGTACTGTGACAAGAACTCTTATGATTACCAGGTCATAAGTCTGGAGCCGTACGATAAGTACTGCTTACCAGGAACAGTGGTCTA
The DNA here is from genome assembly GCA_027083015.1 of Candidatus Woesearchaeota archaeon. Classification (GTDB taxonomy): domain Archaea; phylum Nanobdellota; class Nanobdellia; order Woesearchaeales; family UBA11576; genus UBA11576. Next base: position 4,377 of record JALWQS010000129.1, on the reverse strand, counting down.
TAACAAGCCTTCTGAAAACAATAAGCCAAGGATTGTTGAAAGGCCAAAAAATGGCAAGTGCGAATTTGAGGTAGCAGAAGGAGAGACAGTACGACTGCATCCTGAAGGTTACGATCCCGATCCGGAGATCGGACCGGCAGGAAGACTGATCTGGACATTCTATCCGCCATTCGACAGCAAAGGCGTATGGAAGACAAGGAAAGGAGATGCAGGAATCACTGAAAGCAAGATCAAGCTATCAGACGGAGAACTGTATGACCTGGCAACCTTCTGTGTAGAAGTATACTCAACAAATTCAGCACCACAATTGGCTGTACTCAAAGATGTCAATGCAAAAGAAGGAGAAACCGTAAAAGTAACACCGGTCTGCCGTGATCCGGATGGAGATAAGGTAACCACGAAGATAACAGGTTTCATGACATCAACAACCAGACGCTTGGGATATGATGATCAGGGAAAACATAAGGTAACAGTTACCTGTACAGATCCACAAGGAGCTTCAGACACTGAAGACTTCTATGTAAATGTGGCAGACGTGAACAGGCCACCGACCTTGGACGTACCTGAAGAGATTCGTATCAAAGAAGGAGAAACTGCTCATATAGCAGCAAAAGCAAGTGATCCAGACGGTGATAAGGTAAGGATAACCTATGAGACGCCTTTTGATGCTGCAGGAAACTGGAAGACAAAGAAAGGAGATGCAGGAACTTACACTATACGAGTGACTGCCTCAGACGGATCCAAGAAAACGACAAAGTCTGTAAGAGTGATCGTTGAGAAAGTAAACAGTGCACCAGTGCTCCAGAGCATCAGGGACATAACAGTGCATGAGGGTGAAACGATAACACTACATCCAAAAGCAACAGATGCAGATGGAGACAGGATCACATACAGGTACAGCGGATGGATGACTGGTCCAACAAAGACCACAGGTTATGACGACGCTGGAGAGTATGATGTGACAATAACTGCGTCTGACGGTGTAGACCAAGACGTAACACACGTGCACATAACTGTTCTCAACACGAACAGACCGCCAGTGATAACAAAGATCTGATAAGATCAAATTTTTTTGTTTTTTAATATTATTTTTTTAATATCCTTATTCTCAATGACTCTGAACAGCTAATTAAAGAACCGCGAAAAAGAACAGTAACTTGTTAAGAATATTTTCTCTCTTACTGGTAAAATATCTTTCTGGCATTGCAGGCTAAAACATAAGATTTAAATTATTGAAGAGTATCAGATCCTTAAAGAGGTGAAGTATGCAACAGATAAGAGATACCAAAGACCTGAAACTGATGGCTAATACCATACGGCAGGACATCATCACGATGCTAAGTGAATCAGGGTCAGGACACACCGCAGGATCATTAGGCATGGCCGACATCTTTACAGCACTATACTTCAAGTTCTTAAACATAGATCCGAAAAGACCAAGAAGTCAGGACCGGGACGTGCTGATTCTTTCTAATGGGCATATCTGTCCGGTACAATATGCATGTCTAGCAAGAGCCGGGTTCTTTCCTCTGGAAGAATTAAAGACACTAAGGAAGATAGGATCAAGACTGCAGGGTCACCCGCACAGAGAAACATTGCCGGGGATAGAAACTACATCAGGACCATTAGGCAGTGGAATAAGCCAAGGATGCGGAATGGCCTTGGCAGACAGGCTGGATAAAAGAAAAAGAAAGATCTACATCATAACATCCGACGGAGAACACGATGAAGGAAACACGTGGGAAGCGATAATGTTTGCAGTAAAATATCATCTAGATATAACGGTCATCATAGACAGGAACAGGATACAGATAGGGGGAGACACAGAGAAAGTCATGCCATTAAGATCATTGAAGAAGAAATACCGATCGTTCGGCTGGAAAGTCATAGAGACCCAGGGAAATGATATGGACCAGATAATCTGGGCAGTGAAAAAAGCTGAAAAGATGGAAGGACCAAGAATGATACTCGCCCATACGGTACCCGGAAAAGGAGTCAAGAGCATAGAAGGAAACTATCAGTGGCACGGAAAAGCACCGTCACAGCAAGAAGCTCAACAATTCCTGGAAGAGCTTGAAAAAGAACGCTTTAGGATAATAGCTGAGAAAAAATAAACAGACGAACAGGAAACTGAAGAGAAAAGGACAAGAACAAGAATGAAAAAGAGCCGAACATCAGAAAAGAGAAAAAAAGAAAACAAAAAGCCGCGGATCAAGATAGATTCTGCCCTGAATAAAGATATCTTTACAACTCCAGAGAAGAAGAGCACGAGAGACGGGTTCGGAGAAGGCATGCTGGAACTGGGAAAGAAGAACAGGAACGTAGTAGCATTATGCGCCGATCTTACATCATCAGTAAGGCTGGACTGGTTCGCGAAAGAGTATCCTGAAAGGTTCTTCGAATGCGGAGTAGCAGAACAGAACGCGGTAACGATAGCTGCAGGACTGGCAGAAGCAGGAAAGATACCCTTTGTCGCATCATTCGCAACATTCATACCAGGAAGAGCGTGGGAACAGATACGGACAACAATAGCTTATAACGACGTACCGGTAAAGATAGTCGGAGGCCATGCGGGGATAACAACAGGAGAAGATGGAGCGACTCATCAGGCTATAGAAGATATAGCGACGATGAGAACTATACCGAACATGACAGCGATAGTTCCATGCGATGCCGAAGAGACAAGAAAAGCGACAATTGCTTGCGCAAAGACAGGCAAACCTGCATATCTACGCATAGGGCGGGATAAGATACCTGTAATAACGACCAGAAAAAGCAGTTTTAAGATAGGAAAAGCAGAAGTTCTTGTCGACGGAAAAGATGTGGCGATAATAGCATGCGGAAGGATGGTCTATGAATCCATAAAAGCAGCAAAGGAACTTTCAGAAGAAGGGATAAACGCAAAAGTCATCAACTGTCACACCATAAAACCCCTGGATGAAAAGACGATCATATCAGCAGCCAAGACATGCGGTTGCGCAGTCACCTGCGAAGAACACAACATAATTGGGGGCTTAGGAGGAGCGGTAGCAGAATTGTTAAGCGAAAAGCATCCCGTACCTTTACAAAGAGTTGGAGTAAAAGATGTTTTTGGAGAATCAGGAAAACCCGACGAGCTGATGAAAAAATACTCCTTAACGAGCAAAGACATAACAAAAGCTGTAAAGATCGTGATAAGAAAAAAATCATAAGGGCTGTGCTTAATAGATTATAGGCTGTGGGATAAAGATTGATGTGGTTTAAACCAGTATAAACAAAGGATCTTTGCGTTCAGCAATCTCGACGAGATAAGAGAGAACGCCACAAAATGCTCCGCAGAAGAGATTCATATCATAAAGTGATGATACAATACGAACAAGCGTCGTTTAACACCTGTGAGAAAAACTTCACTTATAGATAAAATTGGGAGTAGGAGGTATTTTTCTAATTGAGATAATCGGGATCAGTAAGAGGCATGTCTTCTCTTGAGATGTGGATCCTGTACCTCTGTTCAAGAAGGACTAACTGATCATGGATGTAAGTGAATAATGTATCTTGTTCAGACTTTGCAACGCCTTTCTTTTCAAGAACTTCACGATGATAAGGTACGGGAAGAACAGTGAACTTTCTGATAGAAGGTTTTTCGCGGTTAAAGACGAAATTGACCCCTGCAGTTATTAGCCAATAATCATCAGGTCGTTCCGGATCGGCATGATAAAGAAAATGACAAGTGACCTTTCTTGTTCCGCCAAACTGGAACAAGCGGTCGACGATCGTGACATCAGTCGCTTTCAGGACATTCTCAAGACCTGGTACGTGAAGGGTCTTCGCGTTTTTCAGCTCTTCAGACTTGGAAACCACTCTCTGAGCAATATCTGTATCCTTTTCGACAAACGCCATATGATCTATAATGGTAAAGGGCTTTATAAATATTGTTATTTTTTAACTACTTTTAGATGGTTACTTTTTGTTATTGAAAATCTCGTTAGAGATTTACAAGGAGTTTAATACTCCCGTCCTTTAGGGCGAGTTTTTGTTATTCTTGATATAATTGAAGATAAGCAAGAAAATAATGCCGCTGACGGGATCTGAACCCGTGACCTCTAGATTACCCGGTTGAGTTTAATCATCGGCTAAAGCCTCATCACTCAATCATATGAGTCTAGCGCTCTAACCAGGCTGAGCTACAGCGGCATAGGAATTGATGGCCAGCTCTTAATGAAGGAAAAAACATTGTTTTATAAAGGTTTTGGGATGAGAAAGCTGTTCAGAATACTTAAATTCCAATAATGTTATTGAAAATCTCGTTAGAGATTTGCAAGGAGTTTAATACTCCGTCCTTTAGGGCGAGATTTTCAATCCCAAAAACTCGCCGTTAAGCGAGGGTCGTTAATACCC
>JALWQS010000128.1:12955-13303 GCA_027083015.1 Candidatus Woesearchaeota archaeon | reverse complement strand
GTATATTGCGTCCTCTATCTGTTTTGTTTTTGAGAAGAATGTTTGTATCTTTTCAAGAAGTTTTTTGCTTTCTTTGTATGCTGGTATCCTTTCCATGTTTCCTCTTTCCAGGTTTTGTATGTCTCCTAAGAAATCTTTTTCCATCCCTTCCAGTTCCTTATGGGATTTTTTCAGTTGCTCTCTTATCTCTTCCAGCTCTTTTGATCCTGCTTCGATAGTCTCTCTTATCTTTTTCGCTTCTTCCTGTTCTTTGCTGAGTTTTTCTTCTTCTTTTTCTATCTCTTCATTGTGTTTTAGGACTTGGCTTCTTATCTTGCTTACTTCTTTGTTGATCTCCTCTAGTTGATT
>JALWQS010000128.1:0-12945 GCA_027083015.1 Candidatus Woesearchaeota archaeon | reverse complement strand
CTCTTTCGCTTTTGATCTTTTCCATCTCTGATCTTATATGTATCAGTACTGAATCGTATTCTTTCTTGTTCTTGTTGAGTGTTTTTTCTACACTGGCGAGTCTTTTTTCATATTCTTCTTCTGTCTCCTGTTTTCTTAGAAAGATCTCATGATGTGTTTTTCTGGCGTTTTCCAGCCTGTCAAGCTTTTTTCCAAGTTCTTTGAAGTTCTCATGAAGCAGGTTTTTGATCTCTTTGAATTCTGAATCTACAAGTCTTATCTCTTCTGCATCTCTTTCCATAGAATTTATAGAACTCTCTACTGTCCTTGCGAATGCTTCTTTCTCTTCTTTTACTGCTTTTATCTTCTCTGCCAGCTCTTTCTTGCTTATCTTCTTCTCGCATAGGTATGTGGTGGCCAGTTTTTGTTGTATGCTTATTATCCCTTCTTCTGCCAGGAAATCTGCCCAGTCTTCTATGTTTGATTTGCTTATTCCCAGTTCTTTTGCAGCTTCGCTTATAGATACTTGTCCTTTTTCTGCGATCAGCTTCACTAGCCTATCTACTCCTGTCTCTATGACCTTCATTGTTTAGCCACCATCTTTTTAGATGTTTTCAGATGAATATGGTGCTTTAGGGTATTTTTGTTTAAAAAGGTTTTGCTTTGTTCTGCTATTATTTGCCTTTTTAGACAATTATTGGTTATTGAAGAATTTTTTCTCTTGCTTCTTTTTTCTGTTCTCTTCTTATTGTTTCTTTATTGTTCTTTATCTATGTATTGTAGGTTTCCTACTTTTATATGAAACTGGTCGCTTTCTATGTTTCTGTATCTGATGCTGATCTTTTCTTCCACTTCTTTTCCTGTCAGGTTTTGGCATTCGAATACCAGTTTTATCTCTTGGTTTGCTAGTATTGATTCTGGATTGTTGTATGGGTTTCCGTCTGTAGTATTGGCTGTGCTGTTGCATGTTCCTGTTATGTTTGCTGTTATGTTGCTTATTGCGAATCCGAACTCGTTCAGCAGATCTAGTGTGAGCAGGTTTTCTTCTGCTTTTACATCCACGCATCTTATCCCTGATAGTATTGTGCATTCTTTTGGGAGTACCTGCTTGTTTGTGTGCATATTGTAGTATATGGCTGCTCCTCCTAGTATGATCACTGTAGCAAGGACCCATCCATATGTGTGGATGAATTCCATTGCTGCTTGTCCTTTTTTTCTTTTTAGCATGTTTTTCGTCATTTTATTGCTTTTTCTTTTGAACGTATTTGGTTTGGCTTGTTTTTGTTCATGTGATTATAATCATGTGATTATGTAATCTTCTGTCATGTACCGGTATACCCTTGTGTTGTTGTACTGGTCTGTTTCATTGTCTATCCTGAATCCTGGCCAGTCTGCTATCTTATAAGTTCCTATAGATACGTTGCATTGCCAGTATATGTTATCTATGGAGCTGGTCTCTGTCGGACATGAGTAGTATGGTGATACCTCTGTTTTGTTGACGAAGCTTTCTATGCCGTAGATGCTCTTGTTGAAATTGTTCTCAAACCTCATCAGAAAGCTTGGTGCCCCGGTCCAGTTCGCGTACATTGTTTTGTCTACATGGTCTCTTAGGTTCTTATCTCCTGTTGCGTTGTTGGTGTAGTTTCCTTCGTATATTGTCTTATTGATCCTTTTCAGCACATTACCGTTAGTATAGACTGTGTACCAGGGGTCTTCAAACCCTATTATTGATATCTCTGTGCTTAGTTGTTTGTCTTGTGTCCAGTTTGCTGTTGCTTTTATGTCTGATAGGTTTATTGTAGCATTTACCTCTATCTTTACTTTCCAGGGGCTTGCTTGTCTGATACTGACGTTTTCTATGTTTATGTTCATGTACACGCCTATTGCATTGGCACTTGCGTTTATCTTCCTCATCCAGTCTTTTATGGTGTTGTTTTCCATAAGGCTTTGGTTCTGCCCGTCTATCGTCCCGTTTATGAACAGTTCTTTGAACGTATTTTGTGTGTTGTCCACGAATGTTCCTGTATTGGCCACATAGTCTTCCATGCTTATTATCGCTCTATATGACACGATATATATTGCGTTTTCCATATCCGAGTCTATCTCTTTTATGAGCCTGTTCATGGTGTCGATCCTTGTTTCTATGACTGCTGTTTTTTCTTGCATAGAATAGGCGTATGTTACTGAGTATGAGTACAGGACCAGTCCTAGCAGTCCTATTGCTATGAGTGTGAAGAATATTCCTTTCTTGTTTTTTATCAGCTTGTTTTTCATCTTCTATGTTTTTTAGTTCCATACTCTGACTTCTATGGTTGCTGGTCCCCACATGGATGGTACGTCTGTCATGGAGGCGTTTTCTATTACTGCATTTGATATGTTGATGAAGTTTCCCATGATCGCTTCCAGACGGTTCATCGCGTCGTTGTTCGCTTCTTCTGCTGTGTTGAAGACATTGCCGTATCCTACTGATGATGGCACGTAGAAGCCATAGTCTATCGTGGATTCTGGTCTTATGTCGTTGTTGCTGGTCTCTTTTAATCTTACGTAGTTTGTGACCAGTTCTGATACGTCAAGGTTGCTTTCTGGTATGTAGACATCTGTCGGTACTGCTCTTGCTGATGGTGACTCAAAGACTAATGTGTTTGGAGGGTCTGATGTGTCTCCGTATACTCTTGCGATGTATGAGTATTGTTCTGCTATGTGTGTGAATACGTTGCTTATCGCTATCGCTTCTGATGGGAATGTGAAACTCGTATCTTTTGTCGGGCTTGGTGATCCTCCGAACTCGTGTGTCTGTCTTATCTCTACGACTCCGTAGGGTACTGTCGGTGTTAATGAGTAGTTCAGTTCTACATAGCTTGAGTTGTCAGGGTCGTTTATCTCATCAGAGTATATTATTGTATCTCCATCGCCTCCTACGGTGTCTCCGTAACAGTTTACGTATACTGCGACGATGTTTGTTCCTGTTTCCAGCCTGTCTGTTATGTTGAATGTTCCTGTGTAGTTGTACTCTGTTCCGCACGCTTTCGAGTCCCATAAGCAGTCGTTTATGTCTGTGGAGTCTCCTCCGTTCTGTTGGTAGTATGTGCTGTCTGAATTTATGTATATCCTGAAATCGTATGCGTCTCTGTACTTGTGAAACATTCTCCTGTCTTTCAGGTCGTTGACATCTTGCAGGTTCAGTCTTAGTTTTGCTGATATGTCTGTCGCTCCTGGTGGGAGGTGGAATGGCAGTACTGCCCATGCTCCTGAACCGTCGCCGTTTCCTTCAACGCTTTTTACATTGTCGAAGTAGAACCTTTCGCTCTTGTCTCTTGTTATGTATGTTATGTTTTGTGTTGTGTTGTAGTTTACTGCAAGGTACATTCCTGGATGTATATGTGCATTATAGCCGTCGTTCCATAATGATAATACTATGTTGTTGTTTCCCGGGCTTACGCATCCTGAAACGTCTCTTATCCCAAAATATCCTTCTTCGCTCGGATTCAGGTCATCTCTTGTTATTATGCACGTTCCATTGTTGATGTTGATCACGTCATAGTCGCTCTCATCATCCTCAAAATGTAGCGATACATATAGTGTCGCATTGTTTATCTGTATTCCCTGGTCTAGCTTGAACCATTTTGTTATGTAGACAAATCCTTTGTCTGAGTCTCTCCCGTCCCATCCTGAACCTTCTGGTGAGAGTGATATGATCTTGTTTGTCGTCTTTTTTATTGATGTGGCTCTTGCTTTTGATACGAATCCTTTGATAGGTTTGGCTTTTTGTATCCCTGACAATATCTTCTTTGAGTTTACTAGTGTGTTTGTCACTTGTTTTGTTGTCGTGTAGATGGTCTCGTTGTTTATCACTATTGAGTATCCGTATGTGTCCGGCAGTATGCCTGCTGTCACGTTTTGTGCTAGGCTGTTGGCCAGTTGCAGTTCATCATTCGCCCAGAATTCTCCTAGTTGTTCTATGACTGTCTGATTTAGGTCTGTTATTGATCCATTGGTGTACATCTCTTGTATGAGTGTGTTGTTAATCTCTCCTAACCTTATTTCTGATATCACGTTCAGAAGATCTTGTGATGCGTGGTTTATCACCGTCCTTGGTTGTTCTGATACGTAAGAGGATGTTATCAACAGGAGGCTTGTTATCAAGACTATTGCTGCTATCAGCGCATCTATTGTGAAGAACAATCCTTCTTTTCTTTTTATTCTGATCTTTCTGTTTTTAGTATTATGATATTTTCTCATATTATCTTCTCATTTTTTCTGTTTTAGCTCTTCTGATAGACATATATTACCATCCTTATGATCTTTGAGTTATGTATCGCCACTCTTGAGTCTTGTACTAGATATTCTGATGTGTTCCAATCGTTGCATGCTGGAGGGTCTGTACATAATTTATTGTATCTTGTCCCGTTCAGGTATTCAAGATAGAAGTAGTACTGTTTCGTCGTGTGTAGTTTTTCTTTTCTTTCGCTGTATGACCAGCTGTTGAAGCTTGCCAGCTTGTTGTTGTTTATCCTATAGTTTCCATCAGTAAGTCCTACTGTGCTTACGTTGTTGCTTGTCCAGTTTATAGGGTAGCCTGTTGATAGTAGTTGGTTTGTTATGGCTTTTGATTCTATTATCAGGTTGTTTACCGTATTTTCTTCTGAATTGCTGGTCTGTTCTGTATAATAGAAGTATGTTACTAATACGATGCTGAATATGAGTATGCCTATCATAAAGTCGGTGTACCACACCTGTGCTTTCCCCCCTTTTTTCATCATCAGTTGACCTCTAGACTTCCGTCTTTTTTTACTATGTGGTTGTTTCCTTTTACTACCATGCCTGTGAATGATGGTACTGTTACTGAGTATTCTGAATCTTCGGTTGAGAACATGAGAAAATCTCCGGTTTTTGTTATGTTGTATTCTGTGCCGTCAATATTTTCTGGAATCTCAAATGCTCTGCTATACCCGTCTTCCATGGTTGCTGCTTTGTTCATCTCTGTCTGTACTGATACTGCTATATCCTTTATCTGGTAACCCGTGGTTGCTGTTTGTGTATCGGAAAAGTTTTCTCTTACGAATATTACGAACACGAAGAATGCCATCATGACGAACCCTACGAGCAGTATGAACTCTACCGCTACTTGTGCTTCTCTTCTTCTGGGTCTCTTGGTGTTCTCTTCTTTTTTCTCTTTAGTCTGTGATCTCAACGTAGCTTCCTCTTGATCTTATCTCTATGTTATGGTATCCTGAATGTGGATCCAGGCTTCCTTGTATCGGGATGGGTGTGTATATTACTGTCTGGTCTTCGCCTTCTTTTGTTCTCATGTAGAATACTATTTCATTGTTTCCTATGGTTATGTTGTTTATCTTTTTTGGAAAATAGGCTTTGATCTTTGTTCTTGATGGTTCTCCTAGATAGTACATCGCTTCTGCATTGTCGGCTATCTTGTTCCCTATCTTGTTGATCTGATTTGATGCTATCTGGTCTTCTGTCCTGTCTGAGTATGTATAGAATATGAGCAGCATAGGTATTACGAGTACTGTGACAAATCCTACAATCACCAGGTATTCCATAGAGATCTGTGCTTTTCTATTCCTGTCTTTGGTTTCACTACCTTTCGCAGTACCTTTCGTCTTTTTGCGGGTCTTCTTTAAGACTATTCGTATCACCTTTTTTTGATGCCTTACAGTTGTCTCATGGCTAATCTTGGCTTATGGTTTATCGGCTTTTATATGTTTTTTATATGCCTTTTTATATATTATTTTTAAGCACATTTATCTTTTTTGTTATAAACCCATAGGAGCTGAGTATTTAAACTTAACTGGCTCTTTAATGATTTTTGGCTTGCTCTTGCTTGTATCCTGTTATTGTGGTTTTTTCTGTCGGTTTTCATCGGTAATGTATCAACAAGATTTAAAAACAATAACTTCCCTTGTTTTCTTATGGTATCAATTTGTGGTATTGATGAGGCAGGCAAAGGTCCTGTTATCGGGCCTCTTGTGGTCTGTGGTGTGAAGATAGCTGAGGAGCGTGAGTCTGAGCTGAAGGCTTTGGGTGTTAATGATTCTAAGCTTTTATCTCCTAAGAGAAGAGAGTTCTTGTTTGATAAGATCCTTGACCTTGTTGATGATCATAAGCTTGTGGTTCTTGGTCCTTCTGATATTGATGCTGCTCTTCAGGATCCTTCCACTAATCTTCTTTGGTTTGAGGCCGATCATATCGCTGGTATCATAAATTCTCTTAATCCTGATAAGGCTTTTATTGATTGTCCTTCTAATAACATCTCGGCTTTTGATGATTACTTAAGGTCTAAGCTTAATACTGATGCTGAATTGGTCAGTGAGCATAAGGCAGATAAGAACCATCCTGTTGTCGCTGCTGCTTCTATAATCGCTAAAGTCACTCGTGACCGTGCTATTGAGGAACTTAAGAAGAAGTATGGCAATTTTGGTTCAGGTTATCCTAGTGATCCGGTTACTAGAGCCTGGCTTGAGCAGAACTATAGGGAGTATCCTAAGATCATCAGGAAGTCTTGGCAGACTTTTAAGAATCTGATCGCTAAGAAAGAGCAGAAAGGTTTATCTGATTTTTAGTCTGTTTTTGTTATATTCTTGGTCATTATTGTTTCTTTTTATGCTTTATTTTGGCTTTTTATGCTGTTAGCTATTGCTGTTAATTATTGTCTCTGCCGTTTTTTCACCGATACTTTTATATACCTTTTTCTGATTTTTTGCCTTACGAAAAGGAGTTTTAGGTAGTTATAATGACGAAGATCAACAGGATGGTCCTTCATGGTTTTAAGTCCTTTGCTAAGAAGACTGAACTTATTTTTGGTGAAGGTTTTAACTGTGTCTTAGGGCCTAATGGAAGCGGGAAATCTAATATCTTGGATGCTTTGTGTTTTGTCTTAGGTAAGTCTTCCGCTAAGTCTATGCGTGCTGAAAAAGCTGCTAATCTTATCTATAATGGTGGTAAGACCAAGAAACCTGCTCAGCAGGCTGAGGTTTCTATCTATTTTGATAATTCTAACAAGATTTTTCCTACTGAGGACGAGGAGGTTAAGATAACTAGGATTGTTAAGCCTTCTGGTCAGGGAGTCTATAAGATAAATGATCAGGTTAGGACTCGGGCGCAGATTTTGGAGCTTCTTGGTCTTGCGAAGATAGATCCTGATGGTTATAACATTATTCTTCAGGGAGATATCATAAAGATTATTGATATGACCTCTACTGAGCGCCGGCAGATTATTGAGGAGATCGCTGGGATCTCTGTTTATGAGGATAAGAAGCAGAAGGCTGTCAGGGAGTTGGAGCGTGTTGATGGTCGTTTGAAAGAAGCGGATATTATCCTTGCTGAAAGGGAGACTTATCTTAAGGAGTTGAAGAAAGAGCGTGATCAGGCTCAGAAGTATAAGGTATTGGATTCTAAGATAATGACTAATAAGGCTACTGCTTTGTATCGTCAGATCCAGCAGAAGGTTGCTGAGCATGAGGAGCTTAAGGAGCGTTCTGATAAGTATGTTGCTGTTCTTGAGAAGAAGAATGAGGAGATAAAGGTTCTTAAGGAGGAGATCGCTGCAAGGAAGAAAGAGGTTGATGATATCAATAAGGAGCTTGAGAAGCGCGGAGAGAAAGATCAGATAACTATCCATAAGGTTGTTGAGGAGATCAAGATAGATCTTGTCACTTCTAAGAACCGTATCTCTTCTGTAAAGGATGAGATAGATAAGATAAAGGCACGAAAAGCGGGTCTTAAGGAGACGCTTGATGATGTCGAGCAGAAGATAAGGGAGCTTAAGGCTCAGAAGAAGACCTTTGAGGATACTCTTAAGCAGAAGGAGAAGGAGAAGGTTCTTGTTGAAGAGCGCATAAAGAAGTTTCGTGAAAAGCATAATCTTGATAATATCGGTGATATTGAGAAGGAGATTGATGATCTTGATAAGGAGGCTGAAGAGCTTCAGAAGTCTGCTTCTGAGATCCGTCAGAAACAGCAAGACCTTCTTAGGGAGAAGGACCGTCTGGAGTTTCAGATCCAGGCCGTTGATGAGAAGATCAATAAGGTGCTTTCTGTTGAGGAAGAGAATAAGGAACAGATAGGTCTTCTTAAGAAGAAGAAAGAAGAGTTCAAGAAGCTGGCTAAGGAGTTGAGTGAGGTTCAGGCAAGAGAAACTGCTGTTGCTGCTGAACTTGCTGATTCTCGTCGTAAGCTTTTTGAGGCTCAGGAACAGGTTTCAAGGCTTGGTGCTCGTCAGGCTCAGATAATGGAGCGTTCTGGTGCTTCTATCGCTGTTAAGAAGATTCTTGAGAATAAGAAAAGATTTCCTGGTGTTCATGGTACAGTTTCTGATCTTGGTGAAGTTTCTTCTAAGTATTCTTTGGCTTTGGAGGTCGCTGCTGGCCAGAAGATAAAGTCTGTTGTTGTTGAGAATGATCGTGTCGCTTCTGATTGTATCCGTTTTATCAAGAATAATAAGCTTGGTGTAGCTACTTTTATCCCTATGAATAAGGTTCGTCCTAAACCTGAGGATCCAAGACTTCCGAGACTTCTTAAGATGCCTGGTGTTCATGGTAAGGCTGTGGATCTTGTAAGTTATGATCCTAAGTTTGAGAAGGTTTTTCGTTGGGTGTTTGAGTCGACGCTTATCGTTCAGGACTTGGCTACTGCTCGTAAGATAGGTATCGGTGAGGCGAAGATGGTCACTCTGGATGGTGATATTACTGAACTTTCAGGTTCTATGACTGGTGGTTTCCGTCAGAAGCGTCAGGGTTTGGGTTTTTCTGAGAAGGAGGTTTCTGATTCTTTGAAGCATTATGAGAAGGTTCAGGCTGATATGTCTTCCCGTGTTTCTAAGCTTGAGTCTGAAAAGAGTTCTTTTGAGGATAAGATTGCCAGGATCCGTGAGCTTAAGGCTTCGCTTGAGGGTGAGATCATAAAGATGGAGAAGTCTTTGCATCTTGATCATGGTGATCTTGATGTTAATAAGAAGCTTAAGGAAGAGCTTAAGAAGAAAGTTTCCGAACTGGATTCTGAACTTGATAAGGTTGTTATGAGTGTTTCTGAGAACAATCGTGCTTTGGCTAATAATAAGATCAAGCGTCAGAAGCTGCGTGAGAACATCAATCGTCTTAGGGCACCGACTCTTATCGCTGAGCTTAATGCTTTTGAGGAGAAGAAGCAGGAGCTTATCCAGTCGCTTATCAAGATAGAGCATGAGTTGAAGAATATTGATACTCAGATCACTTCTTTGCTTGAGCCTGAACGTGCTAATATCCTTAAGATCATGAAACAGCATGATAAAGAGCTTGCTGATTTCCATTCTGAGATTAAGGACCTTGAGGAGCATATAAGGATTAAGAACTCTGAGCTTAAGGAGAAGGAAAAGGTGGAGAAAGAGTTTTATTCTCAGTTCCAGGATCTTTTCTCTAAGAAGAATAAGCTGGATAAGGCTATCAACAAGCGTGAATCAAAGGTTTTTGTTCTTGCTGATGAGGTTCGCAGGACTGAACATAAGATAAACACCATCAGTGTGGAGCTTGCCAAGATTGCTGCTCAGAAGGCGGGTCTTGAGAAGGAGTTTGAGCAGTATGAGGGTGTTGAGATAGATCATGAGAAGTCTGATGCTCAGCTTACCCGTGAGATCAATCAGTTTGAGCGTATGGTAGAGAATCTTGGCGCTGTTAATATGCGTGCTTTGGAGATCTATGATACTGTTGAGAAGGAGTATAATGAGCTTAATGCCAAGAAGGCTGGTCTTGAGAAAGAACGTTCTGCTGTTATTGAGATGATGAATGAGATTGAGGGTAAGAAAAAGGTCTTGTTCATGAAGACCTTTGATGTTTTACAGACTGAGTTTCAGCGTGTCTTTTCTAAGCTTTTGGATAAGGGCGAGGCTTCTTTGGTCTTGGAGAATCCTGATTCTCCTTTTGAGGGAGGTCTTGATATTAAGGTGCGATTGACCGGTACTAAGTTCCTGGATATTCGTTCTCTTTCTGGTGGGGAGAAGACTATGACTGCTTTGGCTTTCTTGTTCTCTGTTCAGAATTATGAACCTGCTTGCTTCTATGTTCTGGATGAGGTTGATGCTGCTTTGGATAAGAAGAATTCTGAGAAACTTGCTACTCTTGTCAAGTCTTATGCTTCTAAGGCTCAGTACATCCTTATCTCTCATAATGATGGTGTTATCTCTGAAGCTACTAATCTATATGGTGTCTCTATGGATCAGCACGGAGTTAGTGATGTAGTAACTCTTAAGATCTGATCTGCGATTTGATGTTGCTTGTTATGGCTGTTTGGTGCTGATCTGTTTTGTGTTAATCTGTCAATATGGATTATTGATGGTATGATTAATATATCAGTTGATCCTATTTCATCAAAAAAGAGGTGTGAAAATTCCTAAGGATGAGACTAAAGACGAGGCTGAGGAAGGTAAGGGCTTGGTAGCTGGTATCAAGGAAGAGCTTGATGCTGAGTCTGAAGATACTGTCCGTGATGTTCCTGCTGATTATAAGTCTGAGGAGGATTGGCTTAGGGATGTGAAGGCTGAGTTGCGCAGTAAAGGTTCTGCTCGGGGTGCAGGCACTGTTTCTGAAGCAGGTTCTGATGAGGAATCTGTTGATGAGATTAACTTTAAGGAGCAGCTTATCGGTTATATCCGTGATGAGCTTAAGCAGGGTTTTACTCTTAAGCAGGTCCATGATGCTTTGATTGAGCAGGGTTATGCTCCTGATGAGATTGATTTTGTTTTTGCTTATATCAAGACCCGTTTTAATGTTTCTGATAAGTCTCGTTCTCGTAAGCGGCGTTCGGATGCTCATCATCTTAAGACTCGTTTCTATCTGCCTGTTGTCGGCATTCTTTTGTTGACTTTGGGCATCATGGCTATTCTTTTCACTGCTCAGGGTGCTAAAGAGCAGCAACAGCAGAAGCTTGCTGAACTTATCCCTTATTACAAGTTAGGTCTTGATCCTTCTTCTGTGAGTATCCTTTCCACTAAGACTCTTCTTGATCGTGTTGAGCGTGTGGATACAAGGATAGGTAAGGCTTTTCTTTTGGCCCGACGTGGAAGTCTTTTATTTGATAATCTTAAGATTGCTGATGATGTTGTCCCTGGTGTTCAGAAGACTGTTAGGACTTATGTTCTTGATGACGGTGCTTCTCGTACCTTGGTGGAGATCCGTGCTAAGGTCTATGCAGATGCTGATAACCTTAAGATTCTTGAGATCATCCCTAAGAGTATCTTGAAGAACAGTTCGGATCTGATCCTGAAGGGAGGTCTTGTTGTTGAGAAGGATCCTGCGATCCAGTGGTCTTATTCTTCTGTGAAAGAGGGTCAGCTTATCGTGATACGTTATATTGTGGATAAGGCTCTTGAGGATTTCTCTAGTTTTACGGTTCCTGTCATCCAGAAAGGTCTTGTTCATGCGAATCCTACTTCTTGCGGAAATTCTGTCTGTGAGGTGGGTGAGAGTTTCCGTGATTGTTGTGTTGATTGTGGTTGTCTTCCTGGTTTTGTCTGTGAGAATAACTACTGTGCCGCTAAGCCTAAGGATCAGTGCCAGATTGATGCTGAGTGTGATGATTCTGATCCTTCAACCAGTGATTCTTGTGAGGGTACTCCTAAGAAGTGTGTTCATACTCTTATAACTGAGTGTCATCATGGTGACGATTTCTGTCCTGAGGGGTGTACGTATGAGGATGATCTGGATTGTACTCCGCCCGAGGTTTTTGGGAATGTAAGCGATCAGAGTGTTAGTACGAAAGAGAAGTTTATCCTTAACAAATCTTTGCCTCCTTGGGATCCTGCTTTTGAGTGTCATGAGGATTGGTGGTGTACTGATGGTGATTCTTGTACTTTGGATTTTTGTGACCAGGATACTTTTAAGTGTTATTGGAAGAACATAACAGAATGTGTTGGTGGAGATTATTGTTGTCCTCCTGGTTGTAGTTCTCTGGATGATTCTGATTGTTAGTGATTATTAGTTGTCGTCATTCTTGTTTTTGTTCTTTCGTTCTCTCTTCTTTCATCCGAACCTGTCCAGTATGTTCCCTATCTCGTCGGCTGTCTTGTTCCAGCTGTACCTTTCGGTCATGGTTTTCCTTGCGGATCGTGCCAGTTCTGTTCTCATCCTGGAATCTTTTATCAGCATTTCAAGTATGATGACTAATCGTTCTACATTTTTTGGTGGGAAGAGCATTCCGTTCTTTTTGTGCTCAATGTATTCTGGTATGTAGCCTACGCTGGTAACCACTACGGGCAGTCCGCAGCTCATTGCTTCCATCGTCGTTAGTGAAGTGGTTTCTGTCAGTGATGGTAATACGTATATGTCCATCGCTTGATAGTATGGCACTACATTGTCTTGTGAGCTGATTACTTTTACGTTTTCCATATCATCGAACGGTTTTTCAAGTTCTCCCCCTACTAATAGTAGCGTGGTTTCTGGATATTTTATTTTTATTCTTGTGAAGGCTTCGTAAAGTGTTTCTATGTTCTTTTCTCTTCCGAACCTGCCTACATAACCTATGACTGTCTTTTTAGGGTCTATCCCTATCTTTCTTTTTGCCTCTGATTTTGAGCTTGGCGGTACGAACTTTTCAGTATCTGTTCCTAGATGTACAACTTCCATCTTTTTTTCTACGCCGACCTTTTCCATTATTGGTATCATCCCGTCAAAAGGGAGTATTATTATGTCGCACCTGTTGTATAGGAATCTTATGAGTTTTCTGGTCGTTTCTCTTACGAATATCCTGAATCTTTTCAGTGATTTTGAGAATAGGTCCCATTCTACTGAATGCACGTAGGATATTAGTGGTTTGTAGTATTTCTTTGCGTAGTACATGGTGAAGGCGCCTATTGGCCCTATACTTTGTGTCCATACGATATCGCTTCTTTTGATCAGTTTTTTAAGCTTCCTTCTTTTTACTTTTGCAAGTTTTATGTCTCCTGCTTTCCAGCTTCGGACAGGGATTCTCACAACATAGACC
>JALWQS010000127.1 GCA_027083015.1 Candidatus Woesearchaeota archaeon | reverse complement strand
CTACAATAGCAGCTATGAATGCAGAAGAAAACTTTCGCGAAGACTTTGGCGAAGAAGCAACAGTCAAAGTATCTCAAACAGACAGGCAACCAATAGTGCTCAACAATCCCGACGCAGTAGAATTAAGAGAAGCAGGATTTGATCTGGATTCAGGAAACCACCTGCGAGTTATCGACGGAGGAGTCAGCGCAAATGCCGCAAGTGCTGATGCAGGAGCAGATTTTGAGGAAGCAATAACAGTGCCAAGAATCAATCTTAGCATAACACCAGAAGAAGGTCGTGTTCCTTTAGGTGAAGAAGCAACAATTCCAAGATATATTCAGGATAACGTACGAGCTTCGGAAGAGTCAGCAGAACCTGTGCTGGAACAACCCGCAGAGCAAGAAGCTAAGAACGAACCAACAGAGCAAGCACAAGAACCAATCGAACATGCAGAACTATCAGAACCGTCAGAACCGTCAGAACCGTCAGAACAGTCAGAAAAGTTAGAACAGTTAGAACCGTCAGAACATCCAGTAAAACCTGAAACTCAAGAAGGCTTTACACCGGCAGAGGAGTATTTCTTCGGAGAACCAGAAGGTGTTGACCCAGCTCTAAAACCAAAAGATCATTTTAAGACAGGAAAAACAGACACTATTGATGTCGATGAAAATAAAGTTTATGTTCCTAACAATGCTCAAGTAGAAGCAGCTATGCGACATATGCGAGCATTAACTAATATGTTACAACCAGGAGAGATACGGCCAAGAGAACAAAACCCTGAAGAGACATATAAACAGGCAGAAACCCAAAAAATTGATGATGAAGATGGTCTGAGCAAGCCAGTACCACAAGAAGAGTTATCATCAAAGAAAAAACGACCTGTTGAATCAATAGAAGAACTGGTTGAAGGAAAAGAAGAAGAGAAAAAATTCTTTAGAAAAGCTCAAAGGCAAGAGTCTGTAGCTAAATCTATCTTAAAGAGAGAACCAGACCCAGAAGACCTAAAACCTCTCAAAGAGCACAAAAAATCCGTAAGACGATGGGCAGCAGGGCTAATGGTCGGTATAGGAGTGGGATTGGCAGGACTACTAGGAGCAAATTACCTTCAGAACAAAGCTTTAGAACAGCAGTACAATGCAGCAAGTCAGCCACAAATAACCTATGCTACACAGGCAAAGAGAGAAAGCCAGGAAGCAAGAAGTCAGAAAGCGAGAAGCCAGGAACGATCCAAATCTTTAAGATCATCAACAATTCTTGCACAGAAAAAGACTTTACAAGAACAAGCAGGATATTCAGCAAAGGCTCCAAAGCATAATGAAGAGATATCATTAGGAGATATGGAAATATCGCTGGAACAAAAAGTTCAAACAGAAACCACAACTGCCGTAAAAGCAGAAACTACAAAACCGCAACAGACAGAATCGCAACAGACAGAATCGCAACAGACAGAACCACAACAGGCAGAACTACAACAGACAAAATCACAGACAGCAACATCAACTGCAAAAGAACAATCAAGACCTTCAATACTAGCAGCACTCTGGAGAAAAACATCAAGTTTCTACAGGAATTTGGGTTTGCATAGAGGCAGAAATAGTACAGAAATATCAGAGATAGGATCAGAAGTCAAGACAAGCCCGGCAGTCAGTTCCCCTAAGGCAACACCTGCAAGTCCAATAACTCAAGCAAATCAGGCAAGTACAGAATACAAACCAAAGCAGGTACAGGGAACAATACAGGCAAGTCCTGAAAGTTCAAAAGGCTCAGCAAGTTATATGACGCCGGCAAGTACAGGAAGTCCAGCTCAACCGCGAACAGCTCCTGTTACAAGTCCAAAAGAACAAGCAGTTTCTCATGCTCAAAGAAAAGATCAAGATACGCAGCAGAAAAAAACAGTCACCAGATCAAAAGTCAAATCAAAAAAAGGAAGTCTTGAAACCATAGTCTCAGGATCTTCAACTACTGCCTCTTCAGGTTACTGTGAAGGCCGAACAAACATTAAATGGGATAGCACAGTATTCAAGAACAAGCACTTAGAAGACTACCTGAACAAGATGTTCAGCACGTTCAAAAAATCCGGACACTCAACAGTATACGTCTTCGGCTTTGCCGATCCCATGGGCCCAGAAAACTACAATAGACGATTATCAGGAAGAAGAGCCAAAGCAGGATTTGAACTGGCAAAAAAAATAGCCAAGAAATATGGACTGCGATTGATCAATGAAGGAGGCAGAGGAGAGATAGGCCACCTGTCCAAAGAAAGAGAAAAAGAACTACGACAAAAATATCACAAAGACAAGAAAACATTCCTGGTAGACATAGAAAAAGATCCTACAAGAGTTTGGAGAGCAGTAGTTTTCACGACAGAAAAGAACAGGTATCAAGGAAGAAGTCCCGAACAGATGACATTAAACTTCAAGACAGGAACAGCAGATACCCTCTATGGAAACGCATGCGCGCCTCTACCGGAGAAAACAGCGCCTACAAGAGGAAGCGATGAAGAGAATATGAACAGAAAAGGTGCTGGCAGCACAGCAGGGCCCATCCAGACAGAACTGAACTTTGAACAGCATACACAATCTCAAGAACAAGAGACAACCAGCATAGTTTCAGGTAGCATAGAGACAGGATTCGAACCTGCTGGTAGGAGCAATTATGAATGCAGAGAAGAAAGCACAAGACCGGTAATACTAGAAGAAGGGCTGAGACAAGATACCTATACTTCAACATCAGGCAAAAAGAAAGAAACCCTGGCCGCACAACCTGCAGCTTCATTGCTAGTTGATGACCTGTTAGAAGTCATGGGAATAGTTCCAAGGCCTCAGGAGCAGAAACAGCAATATTCACCTATACACTCAGATCAGCTATCACAAACAGAAGAACCAGAAACAGGAATAAGTGAAGATGACTCAGTGCTAGAAATAACAGATGATATGATAATACCAAACAGCTATGTCGAAGAAGTCACAGACGATATGATAATAGAAGAACAAAGCATCGCACCAGCAGAGACAACAAGAGACGCGATAGACGAAGCACATCAACCTTATACCTTAGAAAACCTATCAAACCTCTCAGTAAGTCCTGTTAAGGCTGAGGAAACAGAAGAGAACTACTACGTAAGCATGGAATACGATGAAGAATCATTAAGAGAGAGCATGGGCGTCTTCGAGTATGCAATGTTCAAAGCAGGAAATCCTGATGAAGACTATCGTGTCGATGAGACAGATACAGTGGAGAATGCATTAAGAGAGATAGGAGTAGACGTAGACAAGGTAAAACAAAGACAGCAGGCAAGATACGCAAGAGTAGTCAAGCCAATGGTCAAAGCACGTAAATACCACTTTGGCAGCACAGATACAGTAGAAGATGCCATGTCAGAGATGAGGAGTGCAATAGCTGAATCAGCAAAACGAGCTAAGGAAGCATGGGTAGAAAAAAGGATCTATGAGATAACAATGGAAGCCATAGCAGAAGCACAAGCAGAAGGACAGAGTCAGCCAGCACCAGCAACAGAATCAGCACCGAATATCAACAATGCAATACTTGATTATTGAAAATTTCGTTAGAGATTTGCAAAGAGTTTAATACTCCGCTCTTTAGGGCGAGATTTTCAATCCCAAAAACTCGCCGTTAAGCGAGGGTCGTTAATAACCCGACCTTTAGGTCGGGGATAGACCCGAGTGGCGAGTTTTTGTTATGTACAGAACGCATAAACATCGGATCAATTCTTATGAATCAAAATTACTCCTCTCATATAGATCTTATTCTTAAAACATATTCAAACCGATCAAACTTAATCTTCAAACTCTATCTTACCATCGAAATAGACACCCTTCTTGAGCTTGACAGGACGCCACTCATCATGCACCAGCTTAGCACCTAACCAATCAGCTAATTCCTGCTCATTACCGATAGTAGCAGACAAGCCGATAATCTGAGCATCCCTGACCAACTGTTTTAATATAGTGATCAAAAGCTCAAGTACAGGACCGCGAGAAGGGTCATTCAAAAGATGGATCTCATCAATAACAACAACCTTAATATCCCTAATCCAAGAAGCATCATGTCTGATCAAAGAATCAAGTTTTTCAGCAGTACATACGACAATATCAAAGGTGTGAAGGTAAGGATCAGAAGCATCAAGATCTCCTATACTCATACCGATACGCAAAAACTTACCATAACGCTGCTTAAAGCTCCGGTACTTCTCAGAAGCAAGAGCCTTCAAAGGAACAACATAAACAGCCTTCCGATTTTTCTCAATAACAGAAGAGACCATAGCCATCTCAGCTACTAAAGTCTTACCAGAAGCAGTAGGCGTACAGACTAAAAGGCTCTCTTCGTCAAGAAGGCCTGCATCAATAGCTTTAGACTGGGAAGGACGAAGATCCGAAATACCTGACATTTTCAGGGTTGAATATAGCCTTTCAGGAATCTTATCCTTAATATCATCAAGCGAAACCATAAAAACCGATAATGACCAGTAAGTTATATATGTTATTGTTAAGGTCGCGAAAAATACGCGATCATTTCTTTACAAACTCTTTAATAAAGAGATCCTTTAAGGCTCTGCCGAACTCCCCTGACTTTTCAGGATGCCCCTGTACAGAAAAAAAAGGTTTAGTCTTATGACGCATCGCTGTAATAATCTCGCCATCTCTCCTAAGAAGTTCAAAACCTTCAGGTACATCTTTGATAAACCAGCTATTGCTATGGTAAAGGTAACCTTTCAAGCCCAAGATCTCAACAAAAAACATTCCCTCTTTTTTTTTCTCTAACTCAAAAAGCTCAGAACCGAAAGTAACACCAAGAATCTCATGTCCCAGACAAATACCAAAGACCGGCTTTGAAGTTTTCTTGAGAAACGCTTTTTCTTC
Organism: Candidatus Woesearchaeota archaeon; assembly: GCA_027083015.1. Classification (GTDB taxonomy): domain Archaea; phylum Nanobdellota; class Nanobdellia; order Woesearchaeales; family UBA11576; genus UBA11576. The sequence continues at coordinate 8,805 of JALWQS010000127.1, read as the reverse complement.
CTTAAGATCTTCAGGATCGGAAATGTGCAAAGGTCCTCCTGATAAGACAAAGAAATCAAAATCTTCAGCTAATCTTTCAGAAAAATTCAGGTAATCAACCACCTCGCATTCAGAGAATAATTTCTGAAGGTGGGCGATAAACTTGCTCCCGTGGTCTATGATTAGGCCTTTCATGGAAGAGATTAATCCTTATGGCATTATAAAGCTTTGGGAAAAATATCCGTGGATTCCTCGGTCCGGGAAAACTATTGATTTCCAGAAAAACAGGATCAAAATTCCTTCCTTCAAAAAGAAGATCCCCTCCTGCATAATTAATGTCAAGAATACCAGACGAGCGTCTTATAATATCAATTCCTTCAAAAATACTCTCTTGAGGAACAAATTCTTTCATACGATCCAGAGTTATTATCTTAGCTCCTTGTGATATGTTAGTAATAGAATTTGTATGAGTAGCACGTCCATATGCAAAATCAGAATCTGCTTCACCAAAAACCACCCTGACTCTCATGTCAAACTTTAACCCATTAGTCTTAGAATTTCGCACAGCTCTCTCAACAATAACATCCTCTTCCAGTAAACGCTTCAAGAAGTCAGTATTGCCAGTAATGTCAATTTCAGACCAACTATTATCATCTTCATGGTTACCTATAAGCCCATTCTCATACCTGAAATTAGTCGTCCATTTATCCTGGCTCAGGTAGGTGATGCCTTTACCCATAGAACCATAACGGACCTTAACATAAACAGCTTCTCCATTAGCAAGCTCTTCCATGATAGCATCAAGAGATTTTTCAATATCCTGCGCAACACTGATACCATGAGATGAAAGAACTCTCTTAGCATAGAGCTTATCCCTTTCTCTGATGATCGTTAAAGGATGATTGACATATCTCGCATCAGGCAACCTTATCTCTAACCTGTCCTGAATCTCTTCAGTGAGCTTTCTGATCAATTTACCAAAAGCAGATCCTCCATACAGCATATCTCCAGTCTCAACTTTTTCTTCCCATAATCCATAAGGAAAACAAAGAAGCGTTGGCGCGTCAGTAGCAATCACTCCATTTCCAGAAAAGAGCTCATCATAGGTTATCCCTACAGATCTATCGAAACTACTCATATACCGAAAAGTAGAATCAAATTCTTTCTCATCACCGATGACAAACAGTTTTTCCATTTTTCCACATATAGAAATGTTTTATTAAAGATTACTGATTTATACATATATAAATAACTTTCCATTAGAGAATAATCTTTTTTTAAGGGAAAGCATTCAAAACAGGGATGTGTTTGTCTTTTCATTTCAAGAGAAAACCTTAAATACTCTCTTATTTTTTATTTAAAGGTGAAACTGGGTTTAGAGTTCCCTTTAAAAACATCAAGAGAAACTAAACAAGCATTTTAAAAAGAACTCTCAAGAGAATAAGTGAAGCTGATGAAGCCTTACAAACAAACAACCAAATTTACATGCGCAGCAGCGGGTCTGGCCATGATAATCAACCATTTTAATCCTGCATTCAAGCTGGACCAGGAGAATGAGTTTGACATATGGCAAAGATCAGCAGCACTGCCATTAAGAGGATCATCAATATTTGGACTAGCTTTGTACGCGCATGAAGAAGGAATACCATTGAAGGTCATCGTAGGAGAACCAAGATTCAAGTTTCCGGGTTACAGGTTCAAAGCATACAAGAAAAAAGAAGTAGAACTCGCAACATTAAGCTCAGACTTTTTCCTAAAAAAACTCAAGCGAGCCAAAGTATCAGTAGAAAAAAGAGATTTCGACCTTAAAGAGGTAAAACAACACCTGAAGCAAGGAAAAATACTATTGCTAAGACTGATTGTTGGAGTCATAAGAAGATCAAAAGACAACAAAAGAACATCACATTACATACCAGTAGTAGCTTTTAACAACAAACAATTTGAACTCTTTGATCCTCAAAACGGAAGACTAATAGTTCAGGAGAAGATATTTAAAGAAGCATTTGAGAAGGTCAAAGATGTCAAGAGAGACAATAGGATGATACTCTTCGGTTGAACAGAAATAAGGTTAAGAAAGAAAAAATATTAAAGAAAAATTTAAGAGCTGGCTAAACTGCTGTCAGGAGTAACATCCTCTTCCATAACAGCACCGATATCCATATCCTCATAAACCCAGCGCTTATCAGGTTTCTTCCCTTCAGCAGGATTCCTATCTCTAAAGAACTCAATCCTGTAAGGCCAACCTTTCCAACTGTTGATCCAAACCCTATAGACACCATCGTCACGATCATAATCGACGATGTAATAAAGCACATCACGGATCTTATTCTGAGAAGCATACCTGAACTCATCACCAAACTCCTTCAACCAATCCTTAGGAGTCTTAAGACGATAATGATTGGCAGTCTCAGGAAAAGGACCATGACCTTTCCAACACTTAGCTTTACCCCCCGTCTCACAGTAACCTTCAATAGTGCCTTTGGAAAGATCAAGAAAGACCATGTTATAATAATTGAACTTATCGACACGGTCAGCATCAAGGAACTGGATCTTCATCTTATCACCACGTACCCAGAACTCCCTCTGCAAGACAGTCGGAGTAGAGTATCTGTAGAAATAATTCTCCTCGCTATTCAAAGCTTTCTGGACCAATTGACGGACAACCTTTAGTTTAGTCCTTTCAGGAGCACTCAAAGAATCAACATAATCCTGATACTTATCTTTTGTCTCTTCAGGAGCGGGTTCCTGCACTTCGGTATCTGGAGACTGTTCAGTCTGAGTCTCAGGTTCAGTTGAGGCCGAAGGTTCCTGAGGAACAGGCTGAGGCTGGGTATCCTGAACCGCTTTCTGCTCAGAAGCATCACAGACACCATTATCATCAGAATCCAAGCAGCACTTATCACCGATAATCTTAGACGGTGCTTCACACCTGATCTTAGGTGCACAACCAGCACTAAACAAAGCAAAAACAGCAACAATAAGAATCGTCAATACTATAATCTTTTTCATTCAATCACCCCATAAAGTATTGGTTTCGGAATAACTGATGGAGTATTTAAATTTTCGCAGAAGAAAAAATACAAATCACAGGTCTTTTATAAATCAAAACTGTAAGAACAGAAAGCTTAACTAAAGCTAATAAGTAGAATCGATATCCCAAAGTAAGATTTTTTCTAAATCATTCTAAAGCGCTGGTTTTAGGTAGTTTAGGCAATAACAGAAGTACGCGACGTAAACATTATTAGTTTAATCCAAAAGAATCCATAAAATTAGTAATTAACCTGTATTCTTTCAGGTAATTGAATCCTTTATCAGTCAAAGCATAAGATTTTCCTTTCTTTTGGTGGATTTCTCTCACAAAACCCTGCTGAATGAGATAGTTTAGATACTCATCAAGCATCTGGTTAGAAAGATTTGCCTTGTAAAGTATATGCGTAGGCTTTATCTTTTCATTATTTTCACTGATGGCTCTAAGTATATCATGAATTACTCTAAGTCTGTCTCTTTTTTGGTTCATTTCTTAATCGCCAATAATAGATTCAATAATATTAAGGCATACGCCACCAACTCAAGCACATGACCAATCACATAGAATATGCTGTGATTCACAGATATTAAAAAATGGATGCTGCCAAAAAGCAAAAAACTAAATGCTATGATAATAAGTATTACTTTACGCTGTTTGTTCTTAATAAAGTTATAAATATAATACCCAAGGATATAAACCAATAAGATTGATGATAGCAAATAAAAAATATACACTTTATTTATGCTAAAGATGATTGCTAGAGCTAGAATTAAAATCAATAGGGTGTGTGCTTTCCAATTATCGATCTTAAGTGTCATGTAACCAATGGTTCCAAGACCTATAGCAAACAAAATCATATAACCTATCATCCCAATATTATCATACAAAAGAATATCACTTATTTTACAAGCAGTGCAAGTTCCGCCACGAATCTTGGAAAGAATCAAAAAATTTATTACAGACTTAAAAAAATATGAACTTGCAATCAGCAGAAAAGAGTAGCCGAAGAGTTTGACCTGTGCTTGTGAAGATAATCTGTGAACTTTAAGCGCAACAAGACCTACGGCTAAAGTAATCAAAGCAAACAAAAGCTCTAAGGCAATATCATAACCATAGAACCATTGAGGAACCAAAAATAAATTTGTCATTTAAAAACAAAGAGTTGTCTCCTTTTTAAGATTTATGCAAGATGCCTCTGAAAATACCTTGATAATACATTAATAAGCAGTCTACTTCTTACAACTTATGAGGTGGTTGAGATGTCAATCCAGAACTATACAAAGAGAGATAAAAGAGACGATATGCTTGAAGAAAGCCTTGGTAGGCTTCATAATCCAGCAAGTAGTGAATGCCTAAGAATGGCATTAGATGAAGTCGAACTCTATGGTGCTATAGATAGACTGAAAGAATTGCAAGCCCAGGGACAACCAATCCTTGCACACTCCGAAAGAAGGACTTATAGTTTTCCTCAAAAGATAGCTATCTATGAGCAGATGAACCATGTTCTTGCATTAGTAGGAGAAGGGGGGCTAAGATGAAAATTACAAAAAAACGGGCAAGACAAGATAGACAGGAAAGTGTGGTTCCACACCCATTGGACTCTTCATCCTGTCTTTTATATTATGGTCTTTACCTTATGATGGTCATGTTACAAAGAGGTGGATTGGGCAGATGCCCTTTACCACCGTCTAGGAGGTGGACAAGATGAAAAGAAAACAGAAATCAAAGAAAAAACAATTTTTAGCAATTTTTGCATTACTTGCACTGAGTATAGTTGTAACTGTAGGAGTAGTACTTGCGCATGGAGGCAGTACGCCCAGAGATGAGCAGGCAAGAACCGGACAAGCAGAATCCTCAGGAATAATGGGTAGTGGGATGATGGCTGAAGGGCTGGGACCTGGGATGACGAGCGGCGGAATGAAACCTGGTGCCATGTTAAATAGTATGATGGGTATGATGAACCACATGATGATGGGAATGACAGGCGACATGGACAAAATGCATGAACAGATGGAAAACGTCCTCGAGTCAGGCGATTTTAAAAGCTTAGAAGAACTCAGGGATAAGTGGAACATGCCTATCATGCACTGGGTAGAGAATGAAAAAGATATGCAATTGACAAAACAGATGCATGACCGATTCGAAGGAACAGGTCTTGCAGGAAAAGGTCTTGGGATGGGCTGTCATGGCTGATCCCAAAATCTTTTTTAACATATTAAGACAACATTAGTTAGATTGTTTCAATGTTTGCACATATTCTTTTAACATAACTCTTATTGATGCCAATACACTCTAGTGCTGCTGAAGTTATTATAGAGATATAATTAAATTACTGTCATGTTCTGAGAAAATAAAGATGAAAAAACAAGATACCAACAAAGATCGGTACAGGACAATTGCGCAGTTCTATGATGCGCTACTGAATCCTTTTTTAGCAGATACAAGAAATAAAGTAACAATGTTGAGCAAGGCAGACCAGACAAAAATTGTCCTAGAGGTAGCATGCGGAACAGGTGAACAGGCATTATTATACGCAAGAGAAGGAGCTGAAGTCATAGGATTAGACATATCCAGAGGGATGCTCACAAAAGCGAAGAAGAAACCAAAAAATCTCGGATCTAGATATGCAGGTAAATTGACATTCATGCATGGAGATGCGACAAGGATGCCTTTTTCTGACGAAGAGTTTGACATTTCCTCGATAGCTTTAGCACTTCATGAGATGAAGCCTTCAATTCGTGGCAGAGTGTTGGAAGAGATGAAAAGAGTGACAAAAGATAAAGGAACAGTAATAATAGTAGACTATGCTAAACCGGATAAGCAAGCATTGCTGACAAGAATTTATACATACGTGATAAGAGCCGTAGAATTCATAGCTGGCGCAGAACACTATAAGAACTACAAGGATTTTATGAACTCAGGAGGTATACCCAGCTTGGTATATCAGCAAGGACTAAAGATATGTGATGAAAAGAGGACATATCATGGGAATATAGCAATACTTAAGCTGGCATTATTTAAAGATATATTATAATAGTCTCATTGACTATTTTTTAATCTTCAAAAACTTGGCATTCACAGCTACGATAACCGTACTAAGTGACATCAAAAATGCTCCAGCTGCAGGACTTAATAATATGCCTTGATTATATAAGATACCTGCAGCTAAAGGTATTGCGAATATGTTATAACCAGTTGCCCACAACAAATTCTGCTTCATCTTTGAGTAAGTAGCTTTTGCAAGTCCAATAACTGCAACAACGTCACGAGGATCACTTCTGACAAGAACAATATCCGCAGATTCAACAGCAACATCAGTACCTGCACCAATAGCGATTCCCACATCAGCCTGAGTCAAAGCAGGAGCATCATTCACTCCATCTCCAACCATAGCAACATTAAGACCCTGAGACTGGACCTTCTTCACTGTAGCAGACTTCTCGTGAGGTAGAACCTCTGCAAAGAAATCATCAAGTTCCAATTCTTTAGCTACCCATTCTGCTACCTTCTTATGATCTCCAGTAAGCATCATACATTTAATTCCCTTAGCCTTAAGATTTTTTATCGCTTCTCTTGATTCTTCTCTTATCATATCAGCAAGAGCTATTGCACCAATAGGTATTTCATCCTGCAGAACATAGACAGTGGTTTTACCTTGCGCCTGAACCTCGACCACTCTTTTGTCAGAGATTACAATCTTTTTCTCTTTAAGATAATTGGGACTGACAACCTTGATCTTCTTACCATTGATGGTTCCCTGAATACCTTTACCAGGCATAGCACCAAAACCAGTAACTTTAGTTAGTTCAATCTTATTAGTTTTGGCCTTATTCACGATACCCTTTGCAATCGGGTGCTCAGAATTCTGCTCAAGACTGGCAGCAAATAAAATAACATCATCAATTTTATTCTTTCCGAAAGTAATCACATCAGTAATGCCAAATTCGCCTTTTGTCAAAGTTCCCGTCTTATCAAAGATAATAGTATCAATATTCCTAGCTCTCTCAAAAGAAGCTCTATTTCGGATTAATAAACCATTTTTTGCAGATAATGAAGTACTTACCGCTACAACGAGCGGAACAGCAAGACCTAATGCGTGAGGACAAGTAATAACCATAACAGTTACCATACGCTCAATCGCAAAAACCAACGGTTGCTTAAAATACAACCATGCAAAAAGAGTAAGAGTTCCTACGGATATGGAAATGATTGTCAACCATTTAGCAGCATTATTTGCTAAATCCTGAGTTTTGGATTTACTTTCCTGAGCTTCTTTAACTAAATTAATAACCTGAGAAAGGTAAGATTCCTCGCCTGTATGAGTGATCTTGATGTGCAATGAGCCTTCACCATTTATTGCACCACCAATAACTTTATCGCCCTGCTTTTTATTAACTGGCTTTGATTCTCCAGTAAGCATAGCTTCATTAATACTGGATGCGCCCTCAACAATCAAACCATCAGAAGGTATCTTTTCACCGGGCTTTACCAGGACAATATCGCCTTTTTTTAATTGAGTAATAGGAATGTCTGTAACCTTTTCGCCTTTTAACAGATGAGCTTCCGAGGGCATAAGCTTTGCCAAAGCTTCTAATGCTTTAGATGCCCCCATGACAGAACGCATCTCAATCCAATGACCAAGAAGCATGATATCTATAAGAGTGACGAGCTCCCAGAAGAAGAATTTGCCTTTTAAACCAAAAACAACTGCACTACTGTATATAAAAGCCACACTGATTGCTAATGCAATAAGGGTCATCATGCCAGGATTCAATCTTTTTAATTCAGTAAATAAACCTTTAAGAAAAGGCCAACCGCCATAAACAAAAACAAAAGCAGACAGTGCGAATAAGATGTAATTATCGCCAGCAAAAGTGAATGTAAAACCAAGAACCTTCTGGATCAGTGGTGATAAAATAAGAATGGGAAATGTAAAAAATAAACTAATAAAAAAACGCTTTTTGAAATCCCGAACCATCATCTCGTGATGGTCATGATGGTTCTTATGATGAGACCTATGCCCTTCATGCTTAGAATGGTCGTGCTCTTCCTGATTCGGAGAAGAAGGTTCTTGCTCTTTTATAGGGATCAGTTCAACTCCATCCATATCACACTTACCAGACTTGTCATATTCCATTCCACATGAGGGACATTTGTATTTCATTTTATACCTCAAGAAATCATTTATTGAGCTTATTATAAACCCAAGCAAAACTAAACATGATCACAAAACCAATTACTGCTGCTTCGAGCATTCCAGCAATAATTCCGCCAATGCTTAAACTAAAAAACATATGCCATTTTTGCATCTCTTCAACAGCGCTCATGTAAATACCAAGGTTTCCAAAGATTCCAAGGAGCAACATAAGAACTGCAGAAACTATCGCTGCAGAATAACCTGCAACTAAACTATTACATTTTTCTTTTGTCATATTATCACTTCCTTTTTTTCTAACTAATCATGGGTGGGTAGTTTATAAATATGTTGTTTCATTCTGAATAGGTATTCCTCACCTTACTTATCTAAGATCTGATCATTCATTTTAGGATTTTGGCATCAGAGGCTCTGGAGTGGATAAGTACATCTTTTGCAAGACTTATCTATTCTCCGAGTGATTTCATGCCTTAAGTCTGAGCTTAATGATTAAGCAAGTTTTGCCATAATCTCTTTATTAATTTTTACAGTTATCTGCCCCTTCTTAAAAGAAAAATCAAATAGGTCTCCGATTTCATAAACTTCTTTCATTTTTCCACCTCGCGTAGCTCTTTTATCGTAGGAAGTCTTTGATGCCGCTCCC
>JALWQS010000126.1 GCA_027083015.1 Candidatus Woesearchaeota archaeon | reverse complement strand
GTGTCCGTCACCAGCAGATAAATTAAACCCTGAGAATGATGTTGTAGAATTAGGGGTAGAAGAATCAGGATCAGAGGCGCAATCAGAAACAGGATCAGATAAAGGAACAGACATGCAGTCACAACGACAAACAGATATGAAAAAAAGTCTGACCATACCTGCAGTTCTAGGAGCAGCAGCAGTGGATGCAATAAATCCCTGCGCATTCGCAGTACTTATAGTACTCATGACAACTGTGCTTGTAACAAAAGACAAAAAACGAGCATTGTTTGCGGGAATAGCATTTACGACAGCCATATATCTAAGCTACTTTCTCATGGGTTTAGGATTATACAGTGCAGTACAAGCAGCAGGAGCAACACACTGGTTCTATTTTCTGGTAGCAGGACTTGCCATCGTCATAGGACTGTTTAACTTGAAAGATTATTTCTGGTACGGTAAATGGTTCATAATGGAAGTGCCATTAAGATGGAGACCCACATTAAGAAGACTGATCAAAGGAGTGACATCAATACCCGGAGCATTTCTGGTCGGCCTATTGGTAAGTTTGTTCTTATTACCCTGCACGTCAGGACCCTACATAGTTATACTGGGGCTTTTGGCAGAAACGACAACAAGAGATTATGCTATCGCCTTATTGTTATTGTACAATCTTGTATTTATCACACCGATGATAATAATAACCTGTGCAGTGTCCTGCGGTTTTACCACAACACATAAAGCAGAAGAATGGAGACAACGAAAACTAAAGATGCTGCATCTCATAGCAGGCATGATACTGATAATATTAGGAATAGCAATGTTCGCAGCTTTAGGTTCAGGAGCAATATGACTGATCTGTATCTAAAGAGCCGATATCAATTCTTAAAAGTTAATAACCCATTGATAAGTTGATAAGCACGTCACTGAAAGGAGACAAATAAAGATACAAAAATTATTTAAATCCTTGACAATAGCAAATCAAAAGTCCTACTATAAAATAATAAAAAGTGAACAAAGGACTAAGGATTACAACCACCACAAAGGGGGTCTCCAAAAAATGGCAAAGAAGAAAAAAGTTGAAGATGATTTTGAAGAAGATTGGTTTGAAGATGATGATTGGGATGAAGAAGAGGAAAAACCTAAAAAGAAAAAATCCCGAAAGAAGAAAGAGAAAAGCTACGCATGGGTATGGGTGCTTGCATTCATCGCAATACTTGCAATACTATTGTTGATAAGATACAAGTATTCTGCAGCTCCGCAAACAATTGAAGACAATAGTAATGCTTCTGAAACTCAACCGCCAGTAGAAGAGAATACTGTATATGTGCCTGAAGGCGATAATTCCGATAATGGAAATTATGATAATGAAAATTACGGAAGAGAGTATGATGGTGGAGTCAAAGATTTAGGTCCAGCAGTAGTGACCGATGAAGATATCAAGACCGGAGAGTACAAGCAGAAAACCCTGCTTGGAGAACCGACAAATTCCGATGAACAGCATGCTATCGACATAACAGATAAGCCTCAGCTGTTCTCAAACATAGATTGCCAGTATGATCCAGAAAGCGGCATACCTTACATATCATTAAGGATCTACAACACTCTCAATAAGACAATCCTTATCAGTCCACGTGGAGTGGCTAAAGGTTACAACACCTACTTTATGATAAGAGGAATAGTCGATGAGGACCCTGGATGCGATACAGAGATAGTAGAACCGGGACAATGGACAGAGTGTAAAAGGATCGGTTTTGACGGGAAAAAATATGCAAATGTTGCTGGAATCAACAGGATATCAATAGAAGTGCCTGACAAGACAGAAGCTCTTCTGGTAAACTGTCCAGAACCACCGGTCTTTGATGAAGAAGGTCAGTAAATAAATAATCTTAATATTTTTTATTGAAAATCTCCTTAGAGATTTGCAAGGAGTTTAATACTCCGTCCTTTAGGGCGAGATTTTCAATCCCAAAAACTCGCCGTTAAGCGAGGGTCGTTAATACCCCTACCTTTAGGTTGGGAATAGACCCGAGTGGCGAGTTTTTGTTATTTCTTATTAAAAGTCTTATACGAGTTTATATAGACAGATACTACAACCTTAGGTTTCTTATCAAATGTTCAGACTAAATTATCATCGCAGCCCAACGACCGATAAAATATGTAGAGATGATGACGATAATGGTGATCAGTACATGTTCAAGGATTACCTTATAAGGCTTAACATTCTCTTTCTTAGCAATAAGATAGCTGATTATCGCTATCAGACTCAGGCCCCAAACAATGCAAGTTATTATAGCATAATACAATTCTAAGAACAGTATGGGGATGATGAAAGTCATAGAAAAGACAAACTTAGACAAGAATGTGGAAATAGTAGATTCCCAAATCTCTTTCTGCGAATGATGATTCTCTGACTCTTCAGAGATATGGATACCGAGTGCATCAGACATGGCATCAGCGATAGCTATTATGAGAATGCCACTGATAACGATCATCTTAGAATGAGTGCCAGAATCCAAACCCACAAGCAGACCAAGAGTAGTGATTATGCCAGAAGTCAAACCAAAACTAAAACCTTTTCTTATTGAAAGCTTCATAAGGAATAAGGCAAGTTTTCTTTTTAAATAGTTTTCTTTTAATGATAGTTAAATAGTACGGTGTTTCTATATTCGAAAAGAAATAATTGGGTCTGATATTCTATTTACAAATGCCTGTTCTTCAAACCTAACTCTTCATCAATATCTTCAGCTACCTCTTCAATAGAGCTAAGAATCCTAAGTGCATCTTTTCTGATCTCTCTAACGGCTTCTTTCAGGCTTCCGCCTCTTATGTGAATCTGTTTTTTCTCTCTTATGATCAGGCCGGAACTTATCAGGTTTCTTAAGTGGTGGTTGATCAGGTTCTGATTAAGGCTTAAGTCAGAAGCGATGGTTTCTGAGTATATCCTTTTATTTTCTGCAGCTTGTTTAAGAATATCACTGACTATTCTGTTGGATGTCAATAAAGTGTCTCTGCCAGAACAAAGGCCGAAACTGTTGCAGAACCAATCAATATCTTTTTGTAGGTTCTCTTCTTTGGGAGTGTCAAACTGTTTAAGAATTACTTTTATCATGTATCTCTTAACTTGTTTTTTTAATATTTAAAGGTTTCTAAAAAATATGTATATCTTTTTGTTTTAATTAAAATAGTCTTTTTTAAACTCAAAAATTTTAAATATTATTAGTTCTATTTGTTTATGTTGACCTAAAATCAACGAAGCTTTGGTTATTAAACAAATCCAAGGAAATCTGCCCTCTGGCAAATAAAATCGACTATAAATCCGATTTTATGTTCCAAAAATCGCAATAAGGCAAAACAGGAGGTAGAAAACAATGAATATCAAACCATTGGGCGAAAGAGTTCTGATAAAACACGCAAAACAAGAAGAAAAGACCAAAGGAGGGATCTATATCCCTGAGTCTGCAAAGGAAGAAAAGAAAGAAGGAGAAGTTTATGCTGTAGGGCAATACAAAGACGGCAAAGAACTTCCGCTAAAAAAAGGAGATAAGGTCATCTATGGAGGCTATAGTTCAGAAGAGATAACCATCGATGGAGAAAAATACTTGTTTGTAGATTTCAAAGATATATTAGCAAAGATTGAGTGAGAAAGAAGATAACAAGCAAGAAAATACTAATCGCGTAAGAAAGAAAAGATGGGGTGGAAAGAATGACAAGTACAAAACAAATAATGTTTGATGAAAACGCAAGACAATCATTATTGAAAGGAATCGATAAGGTAGCAAACACAGTCAAGATAACATTAGGGCCAAAAGGAAGAAATGTTGTCATAGACAAAAACGGTTCTCCCATAGTCACAAATGATGGTGTAACAATTGCGAAAGAGATAGAACTAAAAGACAAGTTCGAAAATATGGGTGCTAAACTGATAAAAGAAGTAGCATCCAAAACACAAGATGATGCAGGAGACGGAACAACAACAGCAACACTGTTGACCCAAGCTATGATAACTGAGGGCTTAAAGAATATAACTGCCGGGGCAAATCCTATAGATGTGAAAAGGGGTATAGAGAAAGCAACAGCAAAGATTGTGGATTTCCTAAAAGAAAAAAGCATTCCGGTAAAACAGAAAGAGAAGATAAAACAAGTAGCAACCATATCAGCCAATAACGATGAGTTCATCGGGCAGATCATAGCCGATGCGATGGAAAAAGTGGGAAATGATGGAGTCATAACAGTGGAAGACGGAAAAAGTATAGAGACCGAACTAGAAGTTGTGGAAGGAATGCAGTTTGAACAAGGATTCATATCACCGTATATGGCAACAGACCATGAGAAAATGATCTGCGAATATGAAGATCCTAATATACTAATAACTGATAAGAAACTGTCGGCGATGAAAGAACTTGTGCCGATACTAGAAAAAACCGCTTCTGAAGGAAAACCTCTGCTGATAATAGCAGAAGATATAGATGGAGAAGCGCAAGCAGCGATAATCCTAAACCAGATAAGAGGGGCAATAAAAGTATGCGCAGTAAAAGCACCGGGCTTTGGAGATGAGAAAAAAGAGATGTTAGAAGATATTGCTGTGCTAACAGGAGCGAAAGTCGTATCTGAAGAGAAAGGCATGAAACTGGAAAACTTCAGTGAAGAGTGGATAGGAAGTGCCAGAAGAGTCAAGGTAGATAATGAAAAAACGATTATTGTAGAGGGAAAAGGAAACAAGAAAGACATAGAAGCGAGAAAACATCTGATAAATTCGCAGATAGAACTTGCCGATAGTGATTTCAAGAAGAGTGACCTGAAGAAAAGACTAGCAAAACTTGGCGGAGGGGTGGCTGTAATCAAAGTCGGAGCAGCGACAGAAACTGAACTTAAGGAGAAGAAGATGAGGATAGATGATGCATTGAATGCGACAAAAGCAGCAGTTGAAGAAGGTGTAGTAGCAGGCGGAGGAATGACTCTGCTGAGAGCAAGAAAGGTGTTAGAAAACATTAAACTAGAGAACGATCAACAGATAGGTGTTAATATACTGCGAAGAGCATTGGAAGAACCTATAAGACAAATCGCTGCAAATGCTGGAAAAGAAGGAGCAGAAGTCATAGCTAAATTAGAACAAGAAACTGATGAGAAAATAGGCTATAATGCAAAAACCGATAAATATGAAGACCTCTTCAGCGCAGGAGTTATTGATCCTACAAAAGTGGTCAGAAATACGGTTCAGAATGCAGCATCAATCTCCTCTATGGTCTTAACTACAGAAGCATTAGTTACAGACTTTGATGATGAGAAAGATAAACAAACTGCAACAATTATCGTCTAAACTAATATCTTTTATCAGAGAGGAAGAGGTGATACCCATGTTGTATGTGGATAAGTACGGAAATCTCATGCAGCCAGAAGAGGTAGACGCCCTACCCTCTTATGAGATAGAAGAACGCTTTATACACCCGTTTGAAGGTGATACAGGAACAAGCGCTTAGATGAAAGGACGATAAGGTTTTATTAAATCATTTTTATTCTTCTTAATCTTTTTCTTACATCTCTTTCTTATTATCTATCCTGAAGACCAAAAGAGAAAGAAAGATCATTATATTCTTCGGTATCATAGACACAAACACCTTTATCATGCCATAAGACAAACTCAGAAATGCCGACATCGAGAGCCATCTTACTGCATATCGTACAATAAGGCTGACCAGCACGGGAAGGCTTATCATCAGCACCTAGGCGGATAAAGTAAAGCCTAGAACCTGGAATCTTGTCAGGGTTCTTTCTAAGAGCATCCATAATAGCTCGTTGTTCAGCATGAATACAACAGGTCTTATCAGTCACTTTCTTATGATAAGACTCCTTAGGAACAGAACATCTTCTTTGGCTCTCAAGATTGCCAGGGGGACTGTTAAAACCGCGACCGATAATCTCATCCGAATAGACTATGACAGAACCGCATCTTGACCTTTCGCAAGATGCATCCCGTGCAATATCTGAAGCTATGGTAAGGTATTCAAGAGCTTCTTTTTCCTCATCACCAGACAAGTATCTCATAAAAACCAGAGAGACTCTTCAGTATATAATATTTTGTTATTCCTTGAGATGCGGTAGGAAGCCTTAAATTAGGTTTTCAGATGGTTTGTTTCTTGAGAGTCATGCGCAAAAAACTTTGCTAGATAGGTGGATGCGTGTTTCTGCTGATTTTTCTTATTGAAAATCTCGTTAGAGATTTGCAAGGAGTTTAATACTCCGTCCTTTAGGGCGAGATTTTCAATCCCAAAAACTCGCCGTTAAGCGAGGGTCGTTAATACCCCTACCTTTAGGTTGGGGATAGACCCGAGTGGCGAGTTTTTGTTATCTCACTATCATATCAAAAGATTTAAATAGTTGTTAATCATTATTGTCCACAGAATTGGTTAAATTATTGATTGGTGTTATTGATTATCAATATTGATTAGCAATGGATAGGGAAACAGTAATAAAAGAGCTGAAAAAGAAGAAAGAAGGTTATACCATATCAGAACTAGCTTCTAAACTAAAGGTATCAAGACATAAGATCGCAAATGTATTCGCATTCCTAGAAGGCGCGGAAAAAGTTACGATAAGAAAAGCAGGAATGGCAAAGATCTACTACTGGAAAGAAAAAGAGAAATGAAAGCAGGCGAAAAAATCAACTGAATAAAGAATGAGAACCAAAAAACTATTGTTGGAATTAAGCATCCTGATCCTGATAGTCCTAAGCAGCTCCATAGCTTATCCAGAAGATGCTCAGTACTCAACAACATTCACAACACCATACTGCGCAACAGGAGGATCACCATGCATCGCAGGATCATCATTACTGAAATCAGTAGATAGTGTAGATACGCCAGAACCAAACGAGCCAAACACATTAGACAGCTGCGCTGACGGAACAGGAGGATCATACCTAAGCGACGAATCAGTAGAGAACATTACAATAACAGATTACAACAATTCACAATTCAGACCAGGAGATACAGTAGGAGTAACAGCATGGGTCCATTGTTACAGCACATCAACAGATGACCAATTAGGGCTAGTATACACAAACAATTCAGACACAGCAAGTCCTGACTGGAAAGTCAAACATTACATCAGTGCCTGTCCGACAGGAGGTCTAAACAAGATAACATTCAACAACTTCACACTCGACAATAGAGCAGGAAACCATTCAGTAAGAGTATACATAAATTATGATACTTCACCAGACTCTACGATAACCTGCGGAGCTGCATCCTCAGGGACAAACTATGCAGACAATGACGACCTAACGTTCTTAGTGATAGCACCTAACCAGCCACCTTCAACACCAACAACAATAACATGCAACGGAGGAAACTGCAACAACACGTTCAGTGAAACAGTAAATATCAACTGTTCAGGATCAACAGACACAGAAGGCGATACGATAACCTACAATATAGAAGCATTCATGCAGAACACAACAAACATAACCAATGATACAGCAATAAGCAAAGCAGCAAAAGGACAGGATAATAACCTATCAATAGGTCAATGGAGAGATACAGCAGGAACATTTGACTGCACACCAACAGTCGATACGTGGACAGGGTTTCCGTTCAACACACAGGATAAAGCAACAACCACCTATACCCAAAACGCCAATGATATAGACATAAACATAGGAGAAACAGGCCATTATCTTGTATTATACGGACTTCACTTTACAACAGACTATAACGGAAGGATAGGCCACGAAAGCAGGCTGACACTAGACGGAACACCAATATACGGCTCTTACTCAAGCGGTTACTCAAGAAACACAAACAACGACGACGAATTCATGAACGGAGGAGCCATAATCAACGCAACAGCAGGACAAAACCTGAGAGTGGAGATAGTATACAGAACATCAAACGGAGACCAGGTAGTAACACCAGTCGCAGGAGATTCCTACCTGCAGATAATAAAACTTGACGATTCATGGGACTATTTCAGAGCACACGAAACAACAGGAACAACCATGACAGAAGCATCATGGAACCCGATAACATGGGAAGCAGAAGATGAGAAAGACATAGAAAGCTTCAACCACACGTCAAACTCAGACACGATAACGATAAAAAAACCAGGACACTACCTTGTGATAGGAAGCTACGGAGTGACAGACACCGATTCAAGAGGAGCATTCCTCATAAGAGCAACACTCAACAGCAACCCCATACCGACCTCTTACAGCTACGAATACATAAGAGACAATAATGGACACGAAGAAGGAAACCCAACATTCTTCACAATAATAGAAGCAAACTCCGATGATACACTAAAGATAGAAGCAAGACACGACTTTGAAACATCAACAGCAACAGAAACAACACTGACAGCAAAGACCGGAGTGATGATAGTCGCCCTTCCAGACGGAGATTATTACAGAGGTTACGGAACAAGCACCATTGACCCTTCCCCAAGCACAAGCTACACGCAACTGGACATGGTAGATACAGAAGCAGAAGAAGACACGAACAGCTTCAGCGGAGACACAACAGGAAGAATAAACATGACGAATACAGGAGAATACCTGATATTCTTCTCAGGAGAAGGAACAAGAGCAACAACGACCAATACAGCAAGGGACACGACACAGATAAAACTGTTCATCAACGATACAGAATCATCATTCGGAGGAGGATGGTACGACAGAGGAGACCAGTCAAGCACAGGAACATTTGAAGGAGGAACATCATTCGGAACCTACCAATCATTGAAAGAAGGCGAATACGTGGATTTTAGAGGAAGACAAACAGGAGATGCTGGAGACGGCCGTTTCAGCCCAAACCAATACGGAATAACAACAGTGAACCTGGCAGGATTGTTCAAAAAGAAACCGACAAATGAAACAAACTCCAGCTACACAACATACACCAACATGGACGGAGAATACGATGCAATAAGCAACATAACAGTAAAAGTAGAAACAGATGCGTACAACCCTGAAGCTTCAGTACAACAATCAACAAACAGACCAGACCTTGAGCTAGAGATGTGGAACAGCAGCGATTGGGTGGGGATCGGAAACTTCAACCTGCCGAGCAAATATGGAGGAACAAGCCTGGACACGACAAATCATAACCTAACCTTAACAACAACAGATACGGGAGTACTGACAGCCTGGCAGCACTCTACAGGTCAGAACCTGAGAATAAGAGCAATCTATATGGACTATTATAATGAAACACTCATAGATGAGATAAACTATACAAACATATGGGTACAGATAAACGGAAACAGATGGCAAAATATAGGAAACCACACAGAAGGAAACACACTACTATGGAACCTTTCAGGGATACCGGAACAGACAGGAATAGACCTAAAATGCAAGGCCATAGACATAGGAGGAAGCGATACCTATTCAAGCTATTATGACCCTTCAATAAATCTCACAATAACCTCTTACAATGACCAACCACCCTATTGGAGCAATAACCAAACAAGCATAGCAACAACATACTCGCCAACAACACAAAGCCAGTTTAACATTACATGGCAAGATGACAATCAGCTCAGTACAGCATGGTTAGAATTAAACTACACAGGCACAGCAAAAAATTACACCATGAACAATATAGCTACAAACACTTACAACTATGCAGCAATACTGCCAGCAGGTACTTTTTATTGGAAATCCTATGCTAATGACTCAGCAGACCAATGGAACAATACAGACACATGGCAATTCACGATCAACAAAGCTTCTACTTCTTTGTCTTTGTCTTCCAGTCCTTCTTGGAGCGAGACTTATGGTGTTCAGACCAATGTGACTTGTGAGGCTGATAATCCTGAAGTTACTGTTTCTTTGTGGCGTAATGATACTCTAGTCGGTAGTGCAAAGAATTCTGTTTCTGATGTTCAGTCTTTGGCTGTTGGTAATTATTCTTATGTTTGTAATACTTCCGGTTCTGTGAATTATACTTCTGCTGAAGTTGTGAATACTCTTGTTGTTGTTCCTAAGACTCACTCTTCTTGTGATTTGAGTTTTAATCCTTTGAGTGGTCAGGTTTATCCTGTCAGTCTTAATGCTACTTGTGTTTGTGATAATCCTGAAGCTCCAGCAAAACTTTATAGGAATGGAAATGATGTTACTTTGGAGAACGGTACTTTAGTGTTTTTGTCAGCAGGAACTTATGATTATGTTTGTAATGTTAGTGAAACAACGCATTATGCTGGTGCAGAAAACAGTTCTGAATACCTGATCAACAAAGCGGCTGGAGAGATAAACCTTTATTTGAACGGGTCAGAGAATAATCTTACAATATATAATAACACTCTTGTCAACATTTCAGCATCTTTAGTTTCGGGAACAGGCAATATTCAGGTCTATAAAGGCGGTGTAAAGATCTATGAAGGGCCATCACCATCGCAGAATATCACCCTATTCGACGCTTTAGGACAATACAACATAACAGCAATCTATTCCGGAAACCAAAATTATACTGCCGATCAAGAGACCTGGTGGGTAACGGTACTCGCGAAGCCTATAGATCACCCACCAAACACAGTACTTAACAATCCACCAACAGGTTATTATGATGATACAAGCGATCCAGCGAATGTCACGTTCAACTGTTCAGCAACAGACGATAACGGACTGACAAGCATAAGCCTATATCTGACAGACAGTACAGACCAACACTTCAGCCTTAATAACACGAAAACAATCACAGGAACAAGCAACAGCACATCATGGACATTAATATTGGATAAGGGAAACTACACATGGAACTGCTTATCACAAGACACAGGAGGGAACAATGCCTTCGCAACAAACAACAGAAGCATAAAAATAAACTACACCAACAAAGACACTACGCCACCAATAGTAAACCTGAACAGTCCGACAGAGGGGCAGACTTTCACGACGACAAACAACGTGACATTCAGCGTTTCATCCACAGATGATACTGAACTGAAAAACTGCACCTTATGGACCAATACCAGCGGAAACTGGAAAGCCAATGAAACCAGAACATTCAGCGGAACAAGCGACACAGGAACGTGGAATCTGAACCTATTGATGAACGGTACTTATATCTGGAATGTAAACTGTTGTGACAACAGCAGCAACTGCGCATGGAATACAACCAATAGAACATTCGAAGTAGCCTACACACCACAACCGCCGGCAGACACTACACCTCCTGCTACTATCACAAATCTTCAAAACATAAGCGCTACGAATACCAGCATCTTCTGGAACTGGACCAACCCTTCAGATGCTGACTTTGATGCAACAATAATCTATATAGATAGTGTGAATGAAGTAAACTTGAGTTCAGGAGTGACAAGTTATAACGCGACAGGTTTTTTACCTAACACAACTCATACAATAACCATACATACCAAAGACACGACAGGAAATGTCAATACCACAGATGTCAGCAACACAGCAAAAACACTGCCTACAACAACACAACCGCAACCGTCAGTTGATGTAACGCCGCCGACCGTAAACCTCAACAGTCCGGCAGACAATCAGAACCTATCTGACCAACAGATAACATTCAACTGTCACGTCGCAGATAACATGAAAGTAAAGACAGTACGCTTGTACGGGGACTGGTCGGGCTGGAGCGCAAAAGAAACAGACAATTCAGGAATCAATGATACAGATTATATATTCATAGAAACAATAGCTGATGGAACATACAACTGGAACTGCCAAGCCTGCGACAACAGCAGTAACTGCGACTTTGCAACGACAAACAGGACATTCAAGATAGATACGACACCGCCGACAATAACAAACGTTCATAACACATCAATAACTAACAGTTCAGCAGTCATCATCTGGAACACAGATGAGATCAGCAACAGCTCAGTAGCATACGGAAACACTATGATCTTAGGTTTAGAAAAAAACCTGGCAGATAACGTAACAAGCCACAGCATAAGCATAAACGGACTAACATCCAATACGACCTATTATTACAATATAACAAGCTGCGATGATTTGGGAAACTGCCGCACAGAAGGAACATACAACTTCACTACAACAACAACCCCTGATAACAGGTCACCAGCAATAACCAATGTCCAGGCAGGACAGATAACCGACCATTCATCAATAATCAGCTGGGATACTGATGAGATCGCAAACTCCACAGTCAATTACGGAACAAGCCAGGGATTAGGAACGATAAAAGCGCAAGATGATGCTGTAACAGAACATAACATCTCACTGACCGGTTTGCAGAACAATACACAATACTATTATAACGTAACAAGCTGCGACCCAAGCGGAAACTGCAACACAACAGGACCCTACAGCTTCACAACAATACAAACACCGATAGACAATCCGCCGAACGTCAGCCTGACAAGTCCAGAAGATAACTACAATTCAAGCAATGGAGGCATAACATTCAAATGCGAAGCTACAGATGACAATCAAGTAACGAATATAACACTTTACAATAACATATCAGGAACCTGGCAGGCAAAGCAGACCAAAAACACCAATACTCTGACATACACGGAAACAAACATACCCGAAGGAACCTATATCTGGAACTGCCAGGCGTATGATGATAGCGGAAATATGGATTGGGGAGATAACAATAGGACAGTCAAGAGCATCAAAGACAGCGACCATGACGGAGTACAGGATAAGGATGATACTCTGGAAGGAACAAGAAATAATGTAGTGACGAGCGGAGTAGGAAACCTGGGAATAACAGTGGGAGGAAACAGCGAAGAGGGAACCTTCAACGGAGAACAAGAGGTACTGTTCTACGACGGATCAGAGCTAATGATGAACTTCACCCATAATTTCTCCGCCAGTACTATAAACCTAAGCGAAATAAGCATAGAACTCACACCATTGTCCATAGTCATCCACATGCCAGGACAGCTACGGAATGGAGAGACAAAAGCCCTATCAATAAAAGACAATAACTTCATAAGCTTATGCGTAAAAGATTCAGAGATAACAACAGCCTCTCAGATAAGTGCTGGTTGTGATGGAACAGGAGAAACAGACTTCACATCCTGCTTAGGAAACAGTACCGGAGTGCGTATAGGAAACCTGACCTGCTATGAACGAAATAATAGGTTAACAGTCATAAATCTGACACATTCAGGAATAGAAGGAACACAAGCACCGACGCCAACATCAACGACCGGAAGCGGAACAGGCGGAGGTGGAGGTTATTATTGTGACTCAGTATGGCACTGCACAGAATGGAGCAGATGTACTGAAGAAGGAACAAGAACAAGAACCTGTACAGACATCAGGAACTGTCCAATAGCAAAAGACAAACCTCCAGAGGCAGAAGAATGCAGCTATATACCAGCACAAAAACCTCCAAAGATACTGCCTCCAGAACAAAAAACAAAGGGCGAGGAAGAAAAGACAGAAACTATTGAAGAAGGTCTGCTCAATGAAGAGAAACCTTTGGCAAGCAAGAATGTCTCAGGAATGCAAGAAAAAGGGACAACAGAGAAAACAGCAGAGAAAAACCCGGAAACGATCGTGCAGAAAGAAAAACCAAGATCCGTAGGATTATACTCTCTCAAAGATCTGGCAATGCTAGCAGCATTTATAGCTCTGATCGTACTATCATTGATCGTGCTGATAATAAGCATGGAATCACTCACTTATGTACATACAGAAACAGAAAGTATGAAAAGGAAGATAGACCAGCTAGTAGAAGCACACAAAGAAGAACAAAAGACAAAAAAACATAAGAGACATTGACTTATCCGAAGAAAGAATTAAATATAAGTATTATCTCAAAGTATCCAATAAGGAACAAAAGATGATGAGGATGGGACAAGCAAAAGAACTTCTAAATAAAGTACAGCATCCTGAGATAAACAATTCACTCGTAGAACTGGGAATGATAGGAGAGATACAAGAAGACGGTAAGAAGTTG
>JALWQS010000125.1 GCA_027083015.1 Candidatus Woesearchaeota archaeon | reverse complement strand
GTGCCTGGTACAGGAGTAAAGATTCCTGCATGAGGAAGAAACGTGCAATACTTCGGAAGCGGAAATAAATCCGGAATGCCGGTGGCTGACAGAGAAGCATTGAGAGGAAGCTTTGACCCGAAAAAAAGCCTTATAACATCAATACTCACAGGTTGCATACCGGGAGTGATATCAGGAATAAATAAGTACCGGCAAGCCATGTGCCAATGGCTGCTATGCTACAAGATAAACGTCGCTTATGGTTCAATGACTGCGTATCAATGCGACGAACTCTTCAAGTTCACAGTTTGTAAGTATGTATTAGGAGAAGTATGGAACGTAATACCATTCTACCAATATGCGTCACAGATGAACAAGCTAATAAATGACTTCCTTGCAAATCCTATAATGGTCGTGCCTTACGCTATAGATACTGCCTGTTCAAAGTTCTGCACCTCAGGGAACGCAGGATGGACTGGAGGCGGTTGTGCAGTATGCAGTTTCATAAAATTCGCTAATACGCTGTCAGGAATAGCCGGCTCAATATTTGGCTTGGTGCAACAGTTCAAAGTTAAAGGTGAACAAGACCTTTGCAAAGAGGCAGTAAAGAAAGAGCCTGATTATGGAAACATAGCAGGTTTCCCCAAAGAACAAGATCCTAAAGCAATAACTGAACAGGGAGAAGACGCACAACAACAGGAGGCGGCAGCATGAAACGGAAGAGCTTATTGTTGATAGGAACCTTATTCTTTATCATGTTAGCCTTATTGCTGATAATAAGATCAGAGAATGTGAAAGCAGAAAATGATAAATGTGAAGGATGTCCGTCGGGACAGATCTGTCAACCAGTTCAAGGCATTTATGAATGTGTAGATAAACCCACACCAGAACCCGCTACAGCGCAACAAAACTCTCAAAAAAAGACTTCTCCAAAAAGAAAAAGTAGGACTGTGAAGAGGGCAACTGCTCCTGCAAAAACCAGCAGCACTTCTCCAAAACAACCTGCAAAGAAGCCTGCTAAGCCTGTCAAACCAGTTAATGAAAATATACCTGATGAGCTCATGCCTTTACTGGAAAATGTTAAAGCTGCAAAGCACGGAGGTTCGGGTTTTATTGATTATTATGCTGATAAGGATGGAGTAGTATATGACTCTAAAGGAAATGTTATCGGCGAGTATGATCCTAAATCAGTAAAATCTGAATCTACAAGTGGTTCTAAAATTATCAGTATAACAATAAAACTAAAAGATGGTAGAACTAAGAGTTTTCAAACGACAGGACTTGAGAAAACTAATAGTATGGACCAAAAAATTGTTACCAACATTGCAGTAACAAAAAATGTCTTAAACCAAAAAGCTAATTTCTTAGGAAAAACTTACACCTATGATAAGTTTAAAGGATGGGTGGATAAAGACGGAAAATCTCCAGAGTGGAAGAAAGGAGATACCTATACAAATCCTCAGGGTGAAACAGTCGCTTTTGATGGAACAAACTGGGTATACAAGGATGGTGGACAAAAAACTGATGATCCGTTAAGCTCAAGAGCTTTAGTGATCGCTAGAATGAAAATATACGAACCAGCATTGGCAAAAAATAAATACGCAATAGACGCTATACGAAACGGTGCTACAATAGATGAAGTATCTATAGCTAGTGATTCAGCAAGACTCAAAAAATTAGCAGATGATTATTACTGGTTAAGCCAACAAGAAAACAGACAAGGCATAAGAATTAGTGCAGGAACCTATGAAGGCCGATGGAATCAGCTTAAGACTCAAACCATAGAGAATGCAAAAACACAAGGGATTCTTCCTAAAGATTTCACTCTTCGTCCTCAAGATTACAAGGATAAGAAACAATACTATAAGGATCAAGAAAAACTATATGCTGCAATAGTGAAAGTTCAGGATGCAAAAAGTTTAGCTAAAGCTTTAGGAGAAAAAGAACCTGATGTAAGCAACATAGTGCAAGTTAATAGAGAAGCAGTTAAAGCACAAGAAAACAAACCCATCACATTAACTATAAAAAAAGAAGAGGTATCTTTGACCTATAATGCAGGAAAACAGACCTATTCTGATAAGGATCATTCAGCATTGGTAGATCAGGATGGCAAGCCCATCATCGCGTTTGCCCAGAAGCATGGTGGAAAGACTTTTGTAATAAGAAGGACGGATAGTGATGGGAACTTAGTCAAGAAGTCTTTGACAAAAGATCAAGTAGCTCTTGCAGAAAAAGCAGGTTTTGTGAATCCGGGGAAAGCTACAGATGGAGAATTATACCTGGAAAAATATGGGAGGAAAGATCCGAATTATGTTTATACCATCGCTAAAGTAGATGGAAAAGATCGGATAATAAGAGTGAGCAGGAAAGACCCGAGCCAGATAGAAGTACTTGAAGGAACTGACATAAAACAAGGAACTTGGTCAAAACCTAAAAAACCCCAAGCAAGAACCGGTGCAGTAAAATCAGTGACTATTGATCCAAAAAAGATGAAAGCATTAGAAGCGCAACAGAAACAACTGGAAGAGAAAAGGAAAGTATTCAATCAGGCATTGATGTACGGGCTTGATGAAGAAAGCGCAAAAAAGATGGACAAGAAAACATTGGAACAGAGAGTTAAATTAGGATCAAAAATAAGCAGTTTCTCAGGAAACCCTTCAGAGGTGTATCAGTTATGTGATAAGTCAACAGGGTGTCAGGAGATGCATCTGACGATCGGAGAGGGAGGACAGTTCTATGCAGAAGCTCCAGTATACAGTTCAGACGGTACATTACAGACAAGAAAAGAGGGGGATAAGACTGTAGTTGAGACGCAGAGGATACCTATGCAGGTATATTGTCCTGACTGTGAACAGACAAAACCTGGAGAACCGGCTGATGCAGAAGCTTTGAAAGAGGGAAATCTTATAACTATGCCTGATGGAAGAGCATACGTATCAAAAGGGGTTGAGTTTAAAGGAGCTAAAGGAAAGACCTATGATTCTTACAAAGCATGTAAAGCCTCCGAACCGAAAGGGAAATGCAAACCTGAATCTAAAGGGATGACTTATGTTGATTATTACTGGGCTCCAAACACCTGGACCGACTTCTTAAGAGGAGGACCGGCAGTAGCGACGTGGAAGAGTTTCGGAACATTCTTCCCAAAATTCAGGGA
The DNA here is from genome assembly GCA_027083015.1 of Candidatus Woesearchaeota archaeon. Taxonomy (GTDB): domain Archaea; phylum Nanobdellota; class Nanobdellia; order Woesearchaeales; family UBA11576; genus UBA11576. The sequence goes on along the minus strand of JALWQS010000125.1, from coordinate 555 downwards.
TCCGTTCGGATGGGCTAGTTATCTTGATACTCATTTCAACCTTGAGCAGACAACAACAACACAGTTTTGTCTGCCTGCTTATGATATCAAAGGACAGATAGGTATAAGCCCGCAAGGAAACGCTATACCGACGGTCACGATCAATGCGGTTAAACAGAAAGTAGAACCTTGCAAAGGGCTGACAGGAGATGCGCTGACTGGCTGCAAAACAGCAAACCAGAACTTGACAAAAGGAAGATCTTATTATTGGCAGTACAGGATAAATGCAAAACTTTATCCTAAAGATTGCAAGATGAAGTTCAATATCTATCTGGATGACAAAGCATTATATGATAATGCAAAAGAACTGGATCAGGGAAGCGCACCTTTTGACCTGACAGGTGCTAACGCCATAGTGACTGCCAATCCTGAAATACCTCCTAATGCTGATAAGGTGTGCATTAAATTTGAGGATATGGACTACTCCTTGAAAGAGAGAGGAAAAGAGACCTGTCTCCTATCAACACTGATGACAAAGACTGATAAGATATGCAATAAGATAAAAAAGGTGGATAA
>JALWQS010000124.1 GCA_027083015.1 Candidatus Woesearchaeota archaeon | reverse complement strand
CTTTAATCTCAGAAGCAAAAATAAATTTATTTTTATCATAAAAATAATACAAAGGCTTAATGCCCAAACGATCACGAGCTAAAAAAAGCAGGTCTTTATCCGAATCATAGATACAAAAAGCAAACATGCCATTTATACGTTTCAATAATCCTTCAATACCCCATTCTTTATATCCATAAATCAAAACTTCAGTATCAGTGCGTGATTTAAAATCATACTTAGACTCCAAAAATTTTCTGAGACTCAGATAATTATATATCTCACCATTAAAAACAATAACAACATCACCATCCTTTGAACTCATAGGTTGTTTGCCATTACTACTAAGATCTAGAATTGAAAGACGCACATGACCTAAAGTTACATTATCGTCAGAATAAGTTCCTCTCTGATCTGGACCTCTATGCTTTATAGAAAATAACATCTTCCTGATCAAAGAGTTATCATCCCAGTTAAAACCTATAATCCCACACATTTTATTTCTTGCTGATTATCTCCGCCAAAAGACCAAAAAAGAAAATCTGTATTGAAAGAAAAAACAGGCCAATAGCAAAATTTCCTATATGTTGATCTGATGAAACCATAAAATCCCTAATAGCACGCAATAATGAAAAGACAAAAACAAGAAGCGCCATAGGAATAAAAGCTCTAAGAGGATTAAAATAAATGCTTAATTTTGATAAAAGCCCAAAAAATCTAACAGTATCCTTCAAAGGGTGAATACTCGATTTACCTTTGCGCTTAAAATAGTTTATGGGAACAAACAAAGTGGAGTAGCCCTTTGTCGCACAAATCATAGTTATTGTAGAAGTGAAAGAGAAACGTTCAGGAAAAAGATTCCAATATTTTAAAGCAATATCCTTATCAAAAACACGCAAACCGGAATTTAAATCAGGAATCGGCCTGCCAGCAAGATAAGAACTATACTTATTTAAAAAAAACTTCACAGGCCTCCTTAAAAAAGGAATAGACACTTTATTGCCAGTTCTTGCACCCACCACCATATTATAATCTTTCTTTTTTGAAAGAAGTCTTGGTATTTGTTTTATCGGGTAAGTACCATCAGCATCAGTGATTAGGATCCAATCACCTTTAGAAGCACGAATTCCCGATTTTAAAGAAGCACCATAACCCATATTAATAGGGTGAGATATTACATGCACAAGAGAACTTTTCTTCAAATCTAGCAATATTTTAGCACTTCTGTCAAAAGAAGCATCATCTACACAGATAATCTCATAACTAAAAGGAACTTGTTTCATAGTTTTTATAATAGACGATATTGTATGCCTAAGAGACTCTTCCTCATTATAAATTGGAACAATTATAGAGAGTTTTTTCATAAAAGCACCTACTATGCAAGGAGGTTCATACTTTATATATTTAACTACAATATAAAATATTTCGGGAAAATGATGCGACAGCCAGAAACTAAATCTTGTATATTTTTTAATAAAGAATATAAAGTCTATGAACTTATTAGGATAATAAGTTCATTCAATACAAGAAAAATAAATCACCTATATGGCCTGCCTACAACCTAAAGACTTATTATAGGTATACAAAGTTTATAATCGTCTGTGAAAAACAAACCTTTATAAACCCCCTCTTTCTACCTTTGTTATGGACGGCCATAGTGGCTTGGTACACCGGTACCCATTCCGAACACCGAAGTTAAGCAAGCCGTCGTCTGGTACTGTACTGGTCTTTAGATCGGGAACTACCAGAAGCTGTCCGCCTTCATTTTCTAATAAGCTTAGCAACAAAAAAACCCTGCGTACCAGAAGTATCAGGCCAAAAACGGCGGCAAAGAACAGTTTTCTCAGTCAAACCAGACTCACCAACAGATAAACCAGTCTTTTCAAGAGATACAGGCAAATTCTCAAGAGCCCATTCAATGACCTGTTCATTTTCCTCAGGCTCAAGAGAACAAGTACTATAAACAAGAACACCACCAGACCTTAAAACATCAACAGCAACAGCCAAAAGAGACCTCTGAAGCTTAGCCATAACAGGAAGATCAGACAAAGAACGCTTAGCAAACCAATCCCTATCCTGAGTAAAATTACCAGAACAAGGAGCATCCAAAAGCACTTTATCAAATTCTAAGCCAAGATCAGAAGCGTAACGAGCATCCTTATGATAAACGATCGTATTCTTCACTCCAAGACGTTCAAGATTATTAACCAGCTTAGGAATACGAAAACGATTAGACTCCAAAGCGATGATTGTGCCTTTGTTGCCCATGCGCTGAGCAAGCTGAGTGGTCTTAGAACCAGGAGAAGCAGCCATATCAAGAACTTTATCTGACGAGACCGGATTAAGAACCTCAACAGGAACCTGACTCGCAGCCTCCTGGATATAATAATAACCCTGAAGATACTCCTGTGTAGAAACAAGATTAAAAGAAGAAGAAACCCAATAACCATGCTTAAGAAAAGGAATCCTCTCAAGATGAACTCCCTTTTTTTTAAGACGAGAAACACAATCCTTCTCAGAGATCTTCAAAGTATTAATCCTGATAGACTGCCTAATACCGATATTCTCAGGAACGATATCATGCCCAAACTCTTTATAGCGTTTCAAGAAAGGATCCATACTCATCAAGCCCTGTCTTGAGCGCTAACTCTTAAACCTTCCTGCTCTGCGCGCTCTTTCAAGTACCAATCAATAAATATTCTCATACCCTGTTCAATCTTCGTCGAAGGAGAATAACCAAGAAGCTTTTCAGCCTTAGAGATATCAGCAAAGGTCACAGGAACATCACCAAGCTGTTCAGGATACTGCTCAATAACAGCTTTCTTGCCCAGAATGCCTTCTATAACCTCAATAAAACGATTAAGCTCCACCGTAGCAGAATTACCAAGATTAAAGATCTCAAAAGGCAAATCCTTATCAAGAGCGGCAAGAATACCAGAAACTATATCCTTAACAAAGGTATAATCCCTTCTTGAACTTCCAGGACCAAAACGCCTTATAGGTTTACCCTCAAGAATCCACTTGGTAAAAAGGTAAGGAGCCATATCAGGACGGCCACGAGGACCATAAACAGTAAAAAACCTAAGACAAGAAACATTCAATCCATAAAGATGATGATAAGTATAACAAAGAATCTCACCAGATTTCTTAGTAGCAGCATAAGGCGATACCGGATTATCAACAGGATCATCCTCAGAAAAAGGAACCTTATCATTACCCCCATAGACTGAAGAGGAAGAAGCAAAAACAAAATTTTTCACAGCAAAAAGTCTTGAAAGCTCCAAAAGATTAAGAGTTCCAAGAACATTAACACGCTCGTAAAGAAAAGGATCAGATAACGAAGGACGAACACCTGCACGAGCAGCCAAATGAATCACCTTATCAGGCTTATGAAGATCAAAAACCTTCTTCAACCCATCAAAACAGGTTATATCCTGTTCAACAAGAAAAAAATCCTCATCAGACAAATGTTGAGAAACGTTAGAACGCTTATATTTAGGATCATAATAATCATTAAAAGAATCAACACAGATGACCGAATCACCACGAGCAATAAGAGCATCACAAACATGACTGCCGATAAAACCAGCACCACCAGTAACCAAAACCTTCATCTTACCAACCACCTTCAAGAGCAACATCATCAAAAGGAATAAACTCCCTATCAGCTTTCTTATACTTCTCCAAAGTATCAGTAGGAAACCATTGACC
>JALWQS010000123.1 GCA_027083015.1 Candidatus Woesearchaeota archaeon | reverse complement strand
CTCTTGGCTCACTTACTTCTACTATTACGCCTTCTACTTCAACATTTGCTTGTCTTGCTTGTAGGTCTTTGATTTTCATTGTCTTTTTTGTTTTATCGGGTTGGTTTATATAACTTATGATATTGTTTTAAATATTGTTTAAAAATAACAAAAACTCGCCACTCGGGTCTATCCCCAACCTAAAGTAGGGGTATTAACGACCCTCGCTTAACGGCGAGTTTTTGGGATTGAAAATCTCGCCCTAAAGGACGGAGTATTAAACCCCTTGCAAATCTCTAACGAGATTTTCAATAAAGTTGTATTGTCAGTTTTCTACGCTTGTGGCGGATACCCGGTATATTGTGCTGCTGATTGTGTTTCTTGATTTATACGTTCTATCGCTTCGTTGATCGCTTGTCTTGCTCTTTCTTCATCCCATCCTTGTTCTTGAAAATGTTCTAATAGTTCTTCTGGTTGGTATCCTTGTAGCATAGTCTGATATGCGTATTCTTTTAGTTGTCTGAATTGTTCATCTTCTGGCGATAGCTGTGTCTGTTCTGCAGTTGTCTGCTGCTGTTGTGTTGTTTGCGTCTGTGCTAGTCCTGACATCTGTACTGCAGCAGATAAGGGTTTTCTTTTTTCTCCGCCTTCTGTTGTTGCTTTTGTTCCTGTTACGGGTCTCTTCTTCTCGAAGAGGAAATAACCTGCTGTTCCTCCTCCTATGACTACCAGTACCACTATGAGTATGAATAGGCTTGTCATGCTGAAGCCGCTTGATGGTTGTTCTAATATTCCTATCTCATCTTTGTTTCCTGTCTCTGCTAGGTGTTCTTCCAGTTTTTTTCTTTGTGATCTTGTCAGCTTGTCCAGACAGCACACCAGATCTCCGTCTATGAGTTCATCGGGTGATGCCAGTTGGTTCAGTGCGTCGCAGTATTTTACTTTGAATGTTGCGTCGCATATTACGTTTCCTCCCGGTTCTACATATCTCGATGGAAGTATCTGGAATTTTTGTGTTATTGCTCCATTTATCAGGTTTCTTGGGCTTGGGTTGTCTATGACTGAGGAATAGGCGTCATAGCTTGGGAACAGTATTGTAAAGTCTTCTGAATTGAGTCCGTTGCAGAACATGTTGTCCATCTGTGTTATTGTCCAACCTGTTCCTGTCTTTACTGCTTCAAATGACATTGGTTGTTGCGGGTCTGTTATTGCGACGCATATGCTTCCTTGGTTCACTTTTTGTGCGAAGCTTAGTCCTGAAAGTGTTGTTTCTAGTTTTAGTTTGGCTGTTGTCGTGTCTAGAACTTGCATTCCGGTTATCTTATTGCTCGTGTTGAGCATGAGTATTACAGATGATATGACCAGGATTATGAACAAAGAGTTTATTATCAGGTTTTTTCCTCTTTTTTTTATTTTCATGTTTGTTCATTCCTCTTTTAAGGTAAAGATTTTTGGCCTGTTTTTCAGCTTATATTTGAATCAATTATTTTAAGTCTTCAATAGTGATCTCGCCTTCCAGGAGTTTGCTTAATACTTCTTTTAGTTCGCTGATCTTAACTCTTGCTTGTTCCGTTGTGTCTCTGTCTCTTATAGTAACGTCTTCCTGTTCTAAAGTATCAAAGTCTATTGTTACACAGAATGGTGTTCCTATCTCGTCCATTCTTGCGTATCTTCGTCCTACACTTCCTGATTTGTCGTAGAAACAGACAAACTTTTCTTTTAAAGAATTGTATACCTCTGTCGCTTTGCCGTTTAGCTTGTTCACTAATGGGAGTACTGCTACTTTTATCGGAGCGAGTTTTGGATGCAGATGCAGCACTATGTTTCCTCGTTCTTTATTGTCGTCGAAAGCATCGTACATGAAGACTAAGAAGCTCCTGTCTACTCCCAAGCTTGGTTCTGCAACTACGTTAGGCATGACCCTCATCTTCATCTCTTCGTCGAATATGCTATGGTCTTTTCCACTGTGTTCTGTATGTTGCCTTAAGTCATAATCTGACCTGTCTGCGATTCCTTGCAGTTCTTTCCAGCCGAATGGGAACTTGTATTCCAGGTCCCAGCAGTCTGATGAGTAGAATGCCAGTTCTTCTTTCGCGTGTTGTCTTACTCTGAAGTTTTCTGGTTTTGCTCCTAATCTTTTGAACCATCTCAGTTCTGTCGCTAACCAATAGGCATGCCAGGGGCTTTGTATTATCCCTTTTTCCAGGGCTTCTCTTGCTGTCATCTGTTCTGCTTCTGTCCCTTTTTCCTGCATCTCTGCTGAATAGACGAGCAGTTTTTCTTCTTTTACCTCTTCGAAAAACGGGCAGTCGTTTTTCTTTTCCGGGTGTATAAAGTATTCTATTTCCATCTGTTCGAATTCTCGGCATCTGAACAGGAAGTTTCTTGGAGCTATCTCATTCCTGAAGGCTTTTCCCATCTGTGCTATTCCAAAGGGTAGTTTTAGTCTTGATACTTCAAACACGTTCTTGAATTCTGAGAATATTATCTGTGCTGTTTCTCCTCTTAGATATGCGACTGATTTTTCTCCTTCTACTGCGCCTACATGCGTCTTGAAGAGCAGGTTGAACACTTTTGGCTCTTCCCAGGCAAATGCTCCGCATTTGGGGCATGTTATCTGGTTTTCTTGTATTATCTTTCCCAGGTCTTCTGCTGTCAGTCCGTCGCATTGTATGCCTTTTGCTTCTTCTATCAGTACGTCGGCTCTGACTCGTTCTCCGCATTTCTTACATGCTATCATAACATCGCCAAATCCTGACACATGGCCGCTTGCTTCCCATACTTTTGGGTTAGAGATTATGCTTCCGTCTATGCCTACTATGTCTTGTCTTGATTGTACGTGGAACTTCCACCATTCGTTCTTTATGTTATTCTTTAGTTCTGCTCCGTTGGGGCCGTAATCCCAGAATCCTGCCATTCCTCCGTATATCTCGCTGCTTGGAAATACGAATCCTTTTCTTTTGCAGAAGGAGGCCATATCTTCTATACTTAATTTAGAGCTGGATTGTTTGTCTGACTGTTTATCCGATCGTTTGTTTTGACTGCCTGTCCTGTTTTTTCCTCTTGTTTCTTCTCTTTTTGGATTATTTTTGTTGTTTTTATTGTTCTCGTTGTTTTCGTTTTCTGACATTCACACCTACCTCTATGCTCTTCTTACGGGTTTTTGCCTTTATATAGTTTGTGCTTAGAAATTGTTTGAGTGCTTACCTAAAGGTTTCTTTTACTTCTTTAGATAGGCTATTTCTTCATTGTCCAGTTCGAATTCTTCTATCAGGGCGGCCATCATTTCTTTGTCCTGCCCTCTGGAGAATATTTCTTTGATGTATGGGTAAGTGCTTTTTACTGCTTCTTTCTTGCTGGTGTGTGTCTTATCTGCAATCTTTTCTGCTATCGCCAGTCTCTTCTGATATTTTCTGTTTGCCAGCCATATTGTCAATAATCTTTTCGTCCTTTCGTAATTGACTACTTTTTTGTATTTTTCATCTTTGGACACTGCCACTCCTGCTGATAGGTAATCGTTGATGTACACGAGGAATCTCCAGTGTTGCCATCTTCTTATTCTTCTGTTCATGATATCTGCTTTTGAGACATAATCATAGGCTCTTGCCAGGTCTTCCGGCTTCTCGTACTCTTTTGGTAGGTTATGTTCCACCCATAACATACATTCATTCAGGTCTTCTTCTACTGTGTCGAAGGAGTGTTTGGCGATGAGCGGATCTGTTGTCTTGAATATCTTTGTCAGTGCTGTTGTGATCTCTTCCTTTCGTTCTCTGTCTGAGAGGACTTCCAGAT
>JALWQS010000122.1 GCA_027083015.1 Candidatus Woesearchaeota archaeon | reverse complement strand
TAAAGTGGAGTCGTGGTACCTGTCACTTGTAAACCAACTAAAGAAATTCCTGACTGATCTCATACCTGCATTACTCTCTTCACTGATAATCGTACCGATAATAACAGTGATGCTCATAAAAGACGGAGACCGACTGGCAAGAAAGATGTTCTCAAAAGTTCCGAACAGATACTTTGAAGTAGTACTATCAATGGCGCACGATATAAGCAGATCAATAGAGAACTTCATAAGCGCAAAAGCCATACAATCATTGGTAGTGGCGACAATATGTATGATAGGATTCACACTTGCAGGAGTCAAGAGCCCGTTACTTATGGCCATAGTAGCAGGTCTTCTGAACATCGTCCCTTACATAGGGCCCATACTGGGAGCATTACCGCCAATAATAATGTCTTACCTGCTAATAGACTCAAGAACAGCAGCATTCGCATTCTTGACATTAGTGATAGCCCAACTAGCAGACAATTTCTTCACCCAACCGGTAATCCTACCAAAATTTGTGAATGAACGCCCACTCGTCGTGATATTAGTCACACTTATAGGAGCAGAACTGTTCGGAGCAGTAGGGTTAGTATTAGCGATAGCAGTGTATTCAATAGTAAAGATCATAATGATAAAAAGCTACAATGCCCTGGATGTGATATACTCAAGAGAGTATCCGAACCAAAACCCTGGGAAGCAGATGCTGCTAGGAGAATATGGAGAGAACAATGATTCAACCTAAGAATAAAAGATTCATTCCAAACCTTCACATTCCATAGCCTCATGACCACAAGCTTCACACTTAAAGATAGCATACTTAGAATTACCAGAATGCATAGTACCTTTTCTTGTCACACGACCGCCACATTTAGGACACTTATCCACATAGATCACCTCAGTAATAAATCATATTCTAAAATATTCCAAAAAATTTCAATAAAATATTGAGCATCACAAAGCCTTACCAGTTAGATCACTTACCGCCATAATAGAAAAACTTCTCGATAGAAACATCATCAGGCTGGTAATTACCTGATCGGGCATGACCTGTACCTGAAGGTCTCTGTGAAGAAGAATCCTGCGGAGGCTTAGGAGGAGAAGACGGCTTAAAAACAGTCTGTCCCTTCTTATCAGGAGCAGGCATCATAGGACTCTCCTGAAGCTTCTTAACCATAGCCTTCAGCTCAGCGATCTCAGCGATGAGACCATTAAACTTAGAGACTAAAGGATAAACTTCATTCAACTGATTAGTATGCGTATTAATGATGCCAGACAATTTAGCGATATTGCTCTGTTGCTGGGAAATCACATCCTCAAGTTTCTTTAAAACCTCATCAGAACCAGATTCCGGCTTGATCTCCGGCAAAGCAACCTTTTCAGGAACATCAGAAACGACAGATGAAGAACTACCCTGGCTAGTGGGTGGTACTGGAGACTCAGAACCCGGAGAAGGAGCTTCAATATCCACATACTCAGGAACATTACCTGATTCTATCTGTTGAGAAGCCATCTTCATAGCTTCATCCATAGAATTAGCCTGGCCATGCTTCATAAGTTCGCGAGCGAGATTGCTCACCTTCTGAAGTTTAGAAAAATCAACCATACAATCACCTCATGTCTAACCTAGTATCCTACAATCATGAAAAGATTTGAAGATTAATGTCTTTAAAAACCAATAAAACACTAAGACTTAAGAAAAGTATCTGCTTCTTTAAGTATATTAATCTTTTCCTTTTCAAAGTGCTGAAAAAGAATGTAAATCTTGTTAATATCAATCATACTGGCCTCAGCTTCAGAAGCGATAAGCGACCGAACATCACCTTCATTGATATCCCCCTTAGACAAAAGCTTATGCTCCTCCTTGTCCTGAACAAACCACCTGTGAAGATTATCAGAGATACGGTTCAAAGAACTGACATAAGAACGAAGCTTAGGAATATGCCGTGAAAGATGAGATCTAGGATGATCCTCAGAAACAGATTCCAGATAATCAATGAGGAACTCAACATCCTCAATCTCTTTTCTCACAAGATGCTCCTCAGACTTAAGCATCTCAGGCGTGAACTGCTGTTGCTGTTTCTTAAGGATCCGGCGAAAGACCTTTTCAGAACTGCCAAGAATATCAGCGATCCGATAATCATGAGACTTAACCTTAGCGATACGCGTATACCACCCAAAGCCTGAAGTCTGAGCCAGCTTATGCTCATCAATCTCTTCAATAACATACCTTAAGGCCTTATCGCGAAGGTCATGAGAATTTTCACGACCAAAAATCTTCCTGAACATATCAAGAATCTGGTTCTGACTTTTGATGCGATCAAAAAACGAAGGGTCAGGATGATTAGCAAAAGCATGGTAGGTATAAATCTCAGCAGCGATAAACAAAGCACGCTGCTTACGGATCAAAGGATTCTTAAGACCATCAGTGACGACAATGACCTTACCCACCTTACCTTTCCTGACAAGATCACGAGAATTAAGCTTAAACTCAAAAGATTTAGTAGCAGATGAAGAGGTCCTCAAGATAAGCATATCCTTAGAAAAGACAGGCCTCTTAAGAGGAACAGAACGCTTCATAACACGATAGATCTTCCTAAGAAAAGAATTGATCTCCAGACTAAGAAGATAAGAATAATGCTCCTTCTCCTCTTTTTTCATGAAACCATAAATCATCTTAACTCAAAACAAGCATAAACGCCTGTCATATATCCATCAGTAATATCACCACATCAGATAGTTGAAGTGAAACGACCGCCTCCAAGATAAAATAATCGCTTCTTATCATCATTAACCTTGCTGAAAATGACCTTACCTATAAAAAACACGTGGTCACCAACCTCGACCGAATCTATAATTTCACACTCAAGCCAAGCACTAGCCTCCTTTATACGACAACAATCAATATGTTCTGCTTCTTCTTTAGTAAACTTAGACTTAGCAAACTTATCCACTGATAAGCCAGACTCAGAGCCAAAAAGGAGAACATCATCTCTGTACTGATGAGCCATGAAATTAACCACAAAAACCTTAGACTTCTTCAAGAGCTTGAAAGAAAAACGTCTGGGATGAACAGAGATACCATACAAGAAAGGATCATAACTTAAAGGAGAATGCCAGGTAAGAGTAAAAGCATTATCTTTCTTAACAGACTTACCAAAAAGCTCAACCTCGCCTCGAGTCGTCACGACAATAGTCTGTCTTGGATTAACAAAGTCCATTTTCCTCTTTTTCCAGTCCTAATAATCAGAGCGGTAAATCTTTTGATATAATCAATATTCCTCAAACATAGAGCCGCCTCCGCCACGCCTCTTACGGATCTTCTTCTTGACAGAAGGTTCCCGCCTGTTCCTCTTAGACTCAGCAGTCATGAACTCGCCAGCCTTGACAATACCAAGGATGAAAAATAAGGCAAAGACTGCATACTGAGCCCAGTAGATAAACAAACCGAAAGGGAAACGAAGGAAATCTATGATTACCATAGGAGTCACAGCCAAAAGACCCACCTTAAGAGAGTTAGCAAAACTGATATCAAACTTCATAAGACGAGTGATAACCAAGCCCAACAAAGCAGCTATCAATATGATCAAAAAAGTCTTCAGCAAGTAGTAGAGGTAAAACAACAACAGCAAGGAAGGTAGCATAAGCAGGATCAAAAATAAGACAAGACCCTCATTAGCAAGCAAATCCTTAAAATCGCCAGAATCAATCTTTTCAGTACCCATCCAGAAAGGTTTCTGTATCAGAAAATAATCCTCAGTTATGAAAAGCAGCTCATCAGAAGGGACAACATGCTTCTTCCGGGTATCAAGAGTTATCAGGTCAGAACCATAAGGA
>JALWQS010000121.1 GCA_027083015.1 Candidatus Woesearchaeota archaeon | reverse complement strand
AAACATCACAGGTGCTGATCAGACTGTTTGCATAATAGATTCGGGTATTGATTATAATCATTCTTTCTTTGGTAATTACAGTTCGTTTCCTAATCCTAAGGTTATCGGTGGTTATGATATTGCTAATGATGATCCTGATCCTTTTGACCAGGGAGGTGCTTGTGAAGGTCATGGTACTCATGTTGCTGGTATTATCGCTTCTGAAGATGCGACTTATCGCGGTGTTGCTCCTGACGCAAGTATCGTTTCTATCAAGGCTTTGAATATTTCTGGTAGTTCTTGTTCTGGTGATGAGGCTGATATCATCTCTGGTATTGAGTGGTGCGTGGATAATGCTTCTCGTTTCAATATCTCTGTTATCAGTATGAGTCTTGGTGGCGGTCTTGAGACTCTTCCTTGCGGTTCTGATCCTATGGCTTCTGCTATCTACGCTGCTGTTGATGCGGGCATCACTGTTGTTGTGGCTTCTGGTAATCATTATTCTACCTTCTCTCCGGGTATCAGCTCTCCTGCTTGTGTTCCTTCTGCTGTTTCCGTCGGTGCTGTTGATCGCTCTTCTGATACTATCACCTCTTACTCTTACAGGGATTGGTTTCTTGATGTTCTTGCTCCTGGCGGTACGAGCACTGACCAGATAGTTTCTGCTGCTCTTGGTGGCGGTTCTGCAAGCAAGTATGGTACTTCTATGGCTGCGCCTCACATCGCAGGTATTGCTCTTCTTATGCAGCAGCGTTCTAAACTTCTTTTTGGTCGTCAGACTTCACCTCAGGATATCCGCGATCGCCTGAAACTTTTTGGTCCGGTCGTTGATGATCCTTTGACGCCTTTCTCTTTTACTCGTACTGATGCTTTTCAGTCTGTTCTTCAGAAAGGTATCATACCTAATTCTACTGGCGCTCTTCCTTTTTACACTTCTGTCGATAATCCTTTTGATTGCGGTACCCTGCTTGATGGTGAGAACTGTTCTTTTACCTGGCCCGTCAACGCTACTGGTTCTGGCAGTTATGATTTCTTTGTTATTGGAGAATCTTATACTGAGATGAACCGCTCTTCCACAGTCTCTATAAGTATCACGCCTCCGGCCTGTTCTTTGGTCTTTAATGAGTCTTCTCCTTTAACTTATGGTTCTTCTTTGATGATCAATTGTTCCTGTTCTACCTCTTCTCCTGCTTCTCTTTACCGTAACGGAACTGATGTTTCTTCTTCTGAGATGAACCGTTCTGTTCTTGTTCCTGGCGGTGTTTGGAATTTTACTTGTTCAAGCCCTTCCACTCTTTTTGAACCTGGCGCTTCTAACTCCTCGCTTTTCACGATCCAAAAGAAAGCTACTTCTATGTCTTTGTTCCTGAATGGGTCTGGTACTGATCTTTCCGTAGAGAAAGATTCTTTGGTAAACATCTCAGGTGTTGTTTCTGGTTTGGTTTCTGGATCTGGTTCTGTTATTGTTCAGCTTCTTGAGAATTCTTCTTTATTGTCTTCTGGCTTATCGCCTTTCACATTTCTTAAGTCTTACCCTGATATCGGAGTTTTCAATATCTCTGCTGTCTTTGTCGGAGATGAGAATTATTCTTCCAGCATGAAGGATCTTTCTTTGACTGTTCAGGATACTACGCCACCAGTTATCACTATCCTGTCCCCCTCTGACAGTTCTGTCTTGAACAGCAGTTATCTTATTCCTCTGAATTTCTCTGTTGATGAATTATCTTCCTGTAATTTTTCTGTCAATGATTCTTCTGGTTCCTGGCCTGTCGTTCTTGGTTCTGGCCTCTTCTTCAACTCAACGTTCAGTCTTTTCTCTGATGCAGTTTATGCTTTATCTGTTAATTGTTCTGACCTGTCAGGCAATCCTTCCAGCAAGCTCATTACTTTCATTTTGAATGATACGACACCTCCTATTATTACAAGCAAGTCTCCTTCGGGATCGACTTCTGATTCTGCTCCTTCACTGATTGTTCATACTGATGAGCCTGCGCTTTGCCGATATAACCTTTCTGATTGTTCTTATGATTCCATGATTAATTTTACTTCTACAGATGATATTGTTTCTGAGGAGTCGCTCTCTTTGTCTCCCGGAACCTATACTTATTTTATCAGATGCAGCGATCGTTTAGGCAATGCCATGTTGTCTTCTGAGAATATCACTTTTACTGTGACTTCTGCCTCTTCTGGTTCAGGTTCTGGTTCCTCTGGTGGTGGAGGAGGCGGAGGTGGAGGTTCTTCTGCTGATGGTAAGACTTATTCTCTTGGAGATATTACGTTCTCTGAAGTTCAGCTTGATTACAGAAGGGGTGATTCTGCTGTTTTTACAGATGATGATATTTCTGCTTCTGTTAAGGTTATGAGTATCGGCAGTTCTTCTGTGCGTTTAGAAGTTAATGAACAGAGTCCTTGGTTGCAGGTCCCTCTTGGCGGAAGTGCAGACGTTGATCTTAATAGTGATGGTGAGGATGATATTGAGCTTAGGCTTCTGGGCATAAGCGGTTCTAAAGTTTCTCTTAAGATCCAGAGCTTATCAAGGGCTCAACCTGACCTTCCTCCTTTACTCCCTCCTGCTCCAAGGAAGAGACGTGTTTCTTTGAAAGAGGTTGCAAGTCATGACAATGGTTCTGTTTCTGATTTGGGCTCTGCTGCAGCTCTTACTGAACTTTCTTCTTCTGCTCCTAAACCTTCCACTTCAGGTTCTTTGACTGCTAACTCTGTCCTTGATGAGTCCTTGGTCACGAAGAGTATTTCTGATCGTTTTGGTTGGTTATCTCCATTTTTGACTCCTATAATCGCAGCTCTTTTATCAGGTCTTGCTATCATGTTTATTCTCTGGTTTATCCATCGTGGATCTCCTGATGGTCCTGATCCTAAGAGTAAAGAAGAGATCAGCAGGAGCATTGAGCGGATTAAGAATGCTGAAAGAAAGTGATCAGCTGTTGGATATTGTCCTAACTGTCTTTACACTTATTAGTCTTTGAAAGAAAAATATTATAAACGACTGTCAGATACTGTTCTTTATGGTTTCCGAAAATGATGATCTTATCCTGATTGCAGGCCCTTGTGCTGTTGAGAGTAAAGACCAGCTTTTGTCTCTTGCTTCTCAGATTAAATATTTGGGTTTTGATTTTTTGCGTGGCGGTGCTTTTAAGCCTCGTACTGATCCTAAAGATTTTCAGGGTCTCGGTGAAAAAGCCTTGGATTTCCTTCTTGAAGCGAAGCAGATGTTTGGTCTTAAGGTCGTGACTGAAGTTTTAGGTCCTCAGCAGATTGAGCTTGTTTCCAAAGTTGCTGATATTCTTCAGATAGGTACTCGTAATATGTTCAATTACGAGTTGTTGAAAGCTATTGCCAGACTGCAGCCCGATAAGACTATTTTATTGAAGCGTGGTTTTAGTGCTACTAAGAAAGAGCTTCTTGGCAGCATCGCTTATCTTAAAGAGCATGGTCATAAGGGTGAGATTATTGTCTGTGAACGGGGTATAAGAACTTTTTCTAATGGTGAGTATGATCGTTTTACTTTGGATGTTTCTTTTATTGCTGACCTTAAGGCTGATAAGAATTTTCCTTATAAGGTCATTGTTGATCCCAGTCATGCTGCTGGCAGGAGTGACTTAGTAGAACCTTTGACTTTAGCAGGTATCAGTGCGGGTGCTGATGGTTTTATCATTGAAGTTAAAGAGCAGGGTTCTAAACCTTTGGTTGATGGAAAGCAGGCTGTTACTGTTGAAGATCTTAAGAGGATCAAGAATAAGGTTTTGGAGATAGTTGGGCTTAGATGATTTTAGATAATTTCATACTGTATGATCTTGCCAGTTCTGTCGTGCCTTGATACCCACAAGTAAGATGGTATCTTTATCC
>JALWQS010000120.1 GCA_027083015.1 Candidatus Woesearchaeota archaeon | reverse complement strand
ACCAGTAGGGTGCGGAAACTTCTTATGTGCAAAACTCTGTCCGATAAACAGGAAAGGAGAAGAATGCATAAAAGAAGACCCAACACACCACAAAGCATGGATAGATGAAGAATTATGCATAGGTTGCGGGATATGCCAAAACAGGTGCCCGTTCCAAGCCATAGAAATAATCAACCTGCCAGAAGCGCTGAACAAAGAACCGATACACAGGTTCGGAGACAACGGGTTCGCACTATTCTCATTACCAACACCTATATTCGGAAAAGTAGTGGGGATCATAGGAGTCAACGGGATAGGAAAAACGACCGCGATAAAGATACTATCAGGAGTGCTGAAACCAAACCTTGGACGAAAAGAAGAAGCCACATATGAAGAGCTACTGGAACATTTCAAAGGAACAGAAGCCCAAAGATTCTTTGAAAAGATAAAAGCAGGAGAGATAAGAGTATCCTACAAACCACAACAAGTAGACCTGATACCAAAACAGTTCAAGGGAACAGTAAGAGAGCTGCTAAAGAAAGCAGACCAAAAAGGAACATTTGAAGAGATAGTGGATGCGCTAGAACTAAGAGAAATACTTGACAACAGCATAACAAAAATTAGCGGAGGAGAACTACAGAGGATAGCCATAGCAGCCACAGTAATGAAAGAAGCAAACCTATACGTATTCGACGAACCAACATCATATCTAGACATAAAACAAAGACTAAAAGTAAGCAAGTTCATAAGAGAACTAGCAGACGAAAAAACAGCAGTGCTAGTGATAGAACACGACCTCATAATACTGGACTACATAACAGACCTGGTACATATCATGTACGGAAGAACAGGAGGCTTCGGAATAGTAAGCACGCCCAAAAGCACAAGAGTAGGAATAAACACGTTCCTGGAAGGATACCTAAAAGACGAGAACATCAGATTCAGAGACTACCAGATAAGATTCGAAGCAAAACCGCCAATACAAAAAGAAGGAAAAGAGATACAAGTAACATGGAACAATGTAAAGAAAAAACTGGGGAAGTTCGAACTAAAAGCAGAAGGAGGAGAAGTCGCCAAGAATGATGTCATAGGAATACTAGGAGAGAACGGAACAGGAAAAACAAGCTTCGTAAAGATACTGGCAGGAGAAGAAAAACCAGATTCAGGAGAAGTGGATGAAGAAGTGACAGTCGCGTACAAACCACAATACATAGAAAACAACGAAGAACTCGTGATAAACTTCCTAAAAGAAGCGCTGGAAAACTACGAAACCACGCTGATAAGACCGCTGAACATAGAACCGCTGACAATGAAAAAACTAAGTCAACTCAGCGGAGGAGAACTGCAAAGAGTGGCAATAGCAAAGTGCCTATCAACAAAAGCAGACCTTTACCTTATGGACGAACCATCAGCATACCTTGATGTCGAACAAAGGATAAGAGTATCAAAGATAATATCAGACTTCATGGAACAAAAAGGCACAAGCGCCCTTATCGTGGACCATGACCTGCTGTTTATAGACTACCTATCAAAAAAACTAATGGTGTTCGACGGAAAACCAGCGATCAAAGGAGAGGTGTTTGGACCTTACAATATGCAAGAAGGGATGAACAGGTTCCTAAGAGACCTCAACATGACATTCAGAAGAGATCCTGACAGCAACAGACCAAGAGCAAACAAACCAGAATCACAGATGGACAGGCAACAAAAATCAGAAAATAAACTTTACTATATCTGATGATGAATACGCGCCACATATCAAGAGCGCTCAAAAGGATAAAACTGTCAGGAACAAGGCAGACAAAAAGAAGGTGAGAAGATGAAAATCAAGACGATAATGTTCGACTGGGGAGGAGTATGCGTAAAAGGAAAACTGGCTGAAAAGGTCGGAAAAAAGATAGGCCCCCGGATGAAAAAAAGCCCGAAAAGCGTCACGATAGCATACCTAAAATACTGCTGGGAATACCAAACAGGAAGAATCACTGCAAAAGAATTCTGGAAACGGGTACAGGAAGACCTAGGAACAAGCCTCACACGTGAAGAACTTATCAAAAGCCATGTAACGGCAAGAGAACTGAACAAAGGAGTCATAGAACTCATAAAGAAACTTAAGACAAACTACAAAGTGATGCTTGTAACAAACACATACAAAGAATACTACGAACACTCAAACAAAAGATACAAGATAGACAAGATATTCGACGACATAGTACTATCATACAAGATAAAAGGAAGAAAACCAGAACCAAAAGTGTATCGGGAAGCATTACGCAGAGCAAGATGCAGACCAGAAGAGGTAGTGTTCATAGAAGACAAGAACAAACACCTCATACCAGCAAGAAAATTAGGGATGAGAACAATACTATACAAGAACCAGACAGACCTAAAACAAAGACTGAAAAAAATAGGGGTTAGATGGTAAATGCTGCTCAAATACCTAGACCTGCACAACAAGATACTAAGAGACGCAAAAGACCCTGAAGAAGTAGCTCAGGAACTCATAAAAAACGGGTATTACGTCATAGGGGTTAACAGCCACAACGACGGAGCAGAGGTCAAGAACAAAGAACACTACTACAGATTCTTCGAAACACACTTCGAACTGTTCGAAAAGAAAGGACTGCTGATGCTGCCAGCAGTAGAGATAAAGATAAGAGACAACAACTACTCAGCACTAAGCGAACTGATAAAAGAATTCTCAAGAAAATTCATCCTGATAAAACACAAAGGAGAAGAATATCACGTGCCTTTCATGATATTCGTCCATGGAGTCCCAAGAGTGAATGAAATAGCAGTGAAAGAAGAAAAACTGGACATACTCTGCCACCCACTAAAAGAAGGAGGAAAATTCAACATAGAGATGGCAAAGGAAGCAGCAAAGAATGACATAGGGATCGAGATAAACTACAGAGAATACAGGATGAGCAAAGACAAAGAAAAACGCCTTAAAGAACAAAAGAACCTTCTTGCAACATGCCACAAGGCAGGAAACAAAGTGTTCCTATTCACAGCGACGATAAAAAAAGGAGAGCTGGTTCACATAAACGAACTGATAGAATACGGGAACAAACTGCACGAAGACCTGGTAGATGAGAGTATAGAAAACGTCCATGAACTGCTCATGAAAAAATACAGAAAACTCCTAGAACAAACAGAATTCTCGCTAGAGAACATGAGAAAGAAACACGGACTCAAAACGAAAAGATAAGGATCCTAAAGATAGACCCTAATAGACCGAACAATCAGGAAAGCAAGTCAAGAATCCTCTTCTTCTCATCATCAGAGAGAGGCTTAGCGACATAATCCCTATCACGATCCTCAATCTTAGAAGGAAGATGAATGGGCTCTCCCCAGTCAGGATCAGACTTAAAACGAGGATAGATATGCCCATGAAGATGACGAACCCAATTGCCGTTTATCTGCCAGTTGATGATATCAGGCTTCAAGACCTGCTCAACAGCTTTACCGACGACAATCCAAGCATCCATAAAAGCATGAGATTCTTCTGCCGATAGTTCAGTAAGATTAGCAGCGTGACGCTTAAGGATAACCTTAACATGACCCTTAACATAAGGAGAACCCCAAACAGCAACAACATGATCATTCTCCCAGATCTTCTCATAATGATCTTTCCAATGACAAAACTTACAATAATCAGACAAGATATCACCACATAGCCTTGATCTTCTCTATCTCTTTCATAAACGCAGCCATCTCCTTCTTAGTCATCTTCTTCTCCTTAAACTTAACACCCTTAGGAGGAATTATCGGAGGATTACCATAGTCAGGATCAGACTTAAAACGAGGATAGATGTTCCAATGAACATGAAAATCCCAATTATCAAGATACTCAAGATTCGTCGTAGCAGGCTTCAATACCTTATCAAGAGCCCGGATGATCTTGATAGTATCATTAACAAAAGAGTCGAGAGCTTTCTCGGGAAGATCAAACATATTCTCAACATGCTTACGGGTAGCGACTACGAGATGACCCTTATGATGCTGCCGCCCCATGACTACAACAATATGCTCAGATTCATAAACGATCTCATTCTCACGGATCTTACGACAGAACTTGCAACCTTCAACAAAATCAGGAGCCTTATCCCAAACACTCCTCTTAGAAGAATGACTGGAAGAACGACCAGAAGAAAGATCAGAAGACCTTCCGGAAGAACCTTTTTTCTTAAGAGCCTTGCTCTTGATAGGCGTCTTTCTTACAACAGGTTTTTTCTTCAAAGACAAAATCACCTCATAATAACCAAAGGAGAAATCTTATTTAAGCATTTCCATTTGATTCTCCATAGACAAGAGCATGAGCTATAAGATGAGCCAGACGCAAAGGCTCAGGAAGAAAAGAATGAACAGCAGTAAGATTAACCAATTCCTTAACCTGATCCAAAGACAAACCTAAAAACTGAACATAGATCCTGCCAAGCTCATGAACAGGAGGAGCCTGATCAAGAAGACGGACCTTAGCCTCCATACCAAGCCTGAGCAGAACATTTCTGATGTTCTCAATGTCGGGTCTCCTGCGGATCACAACAATGACAGGAATATGAAGAGAAGCATAAAGCTTTTTTATATCAATAACATTAAAACCGCCCATAGCTATACCATCAAGAAAGATGCAACGAAGCTGATGCTTAAAATGAGAATTCTTGACCATATCAATAATCTTCTCTGTAGAATCATATCCGTCAATAAGTATCCTGGAGTGAGTAAAACCATCAGCAAAAGAACCACCACGAAAAAGGACTCCAACAATAGAAGTATACTTATCCTTAAACTTATCAAAAGGACAATCATCAATACCAAGAACACGAACCTCTTTCCTAAAGCCAGACCTCATAGCGACCCCGCAGCCATTATCTTACCATCTAATGATCATCTTATCTTACGACAAAAAGTAAGAAAACCAGAATGGACAATCTGCTTAGACTTAGGACGAACCTTCCTACCCTCAACCTGCCATTCCTGTTCAATAATATCAACAGTCTTTAGATGAACAAAAGAGTCATGCTTCAAAACAGCATTGACAAAATCCTGAGTCTGAGGAACAGTCGGAGAATAAGAAACAAGAAAACCGCCAGGCTTAAGAGCCTTATCAGCAGTACCTAAAGCATCCCAAGGTTCGGGAAGATCAAGACACATAAGATCAACAGCCTTCTGCTTTATAGGAGCATACAAAGACCGATGAGCAAAGACAATATTCTTGATACCAAGAGAACGAACATTCTCACGAGCAACCTCAAGATGCTCATCATTAACCTCATAAGAATAAACCTTCTTAACATAACGAGAAAGCAGGATAGCAAGAGCGCCCGAACCAGAACCTCCTTCAACAACCACAGAATCACGACCGACACCAGTGAAAGCGAGGATGACACCAATATCCTTCAAAGGAATGATCTGAGGAGCGCGCCTTATACGGCGGTACTTATCAATAAAAGAAGCGTCAAAAACATTAAACTCCTTCTTAGTATCAGAAAGAACAACACCAGTCTTCTTAAGATCATCAGCCTTGATCGTCCCGTACTTAGTAGAGAGAGGCTTATCAAGATCAGCGACATAAAATGAGACGGGCTTAGTGACAGTAACTTCACGACCAAGATCCTCGAAAAACTGTTTCTTAGCTTTCCTTATAACAACCTTAGGTCCGGCTTTGGAAGGGGCCTTAGATCCTTGTTTTTTTACAGACATAAAAAAAAGTAAGGAAGAAGGATTTAAAATAGTTTGCATTAAGAACTACAAAAAACTACTTACCGATACCCGTGTGCTCCAAAACATCATCAACCAAGTCCTCAGGCCAGTCCTTCTCAAGAAGCTTCTGCCTAACCTGTTCTTTAGTAAAACCAAGACTATAAGCATGATAGATAAACTTCTGAAGCTCAAGCAACTTAGCCTTAGGAACATGATAAGAGACACGCTTAACCTCAGGTCTGATCAAAGGAGCAACAGCTTCATCTACCTTATTCTCCACCTTCTCCAACTCATCCTCAGCTTTCTTGACAAATTCCTTGACAAGACCAGACTTCTGAGATGCTCCACTTTGAGCAGGCAGAACGACAGAGGATGAAGCAGCGTTCGTAGGCTGAGCATATTGAGGCGATAGATCTGACTGAGCAGGTTGAGCAGGTTGAGCAGCCAAAGAATCTGACAAAGCAGAAGGCTGCCCAGCCGGCCCAGCAGTAGGGGGTTTATCCATACGGAACTTCATCCTATAAAGAACAAAGCCGCCGATAAGGATCATGACAAAAACAAAACCAAGCAAGAAAGCCCAAAGATCAACAGGAGACTCTGAAGCAGCAACTTCAGAAGCTGAACCAGCAGGCCTGGCAGTAGCGACGGCTGCGGGAGGAACATAAGCAGAACCCTGCTCTACAGACGGAGCCGTAACCTGCGAGGAAACAGCAGGAGGCTGAGACTGAGCAGGTGTTTTAGTCCTGGGCTTAGGAGGCAATAACGGGAAAGTGAAAGGATGATGCTCTATGGTCGTAAAAGTGAGCATAGACCATTGATTGCTCATATGCATAGAGACAGTAATATCATCAGAAAGGAAAGACTCAAGACCAATAGGCGTGTCCTCCCCAAAATTAATATCATAAGTCAGATAGTTTGACAACGAACGAAGAGTAACCTTAAGGCTGGAAGACTTGATAACACGGAAATGATACTCCTTATCATTGAAGATAACAACAAGCTCATCACCATTGAAGACCTGAACAGTAGAACCTTCAGGAGTAGGCGTCACATAGATCAAAGACGGGCTGTGGGCTCCGCCACCACCGCCTCCTCCGCCACCACCTCCGGAAGAAGTGCTTGATGAACAAGGAGGGCATTTACCTCCACAGGTACCGACACAAGTATCATCTGCTATCAAGAAAGCAGAGAAACCCGTAGCTGAAGCGACAGCAGTCTTCTGCGAAGCGTCAACAGAAGCTGATAACTTATGACAGGCAGAGACGTTCATCTTATGAGTATCAAAACTGTAATTACACTTAAACAAGACAGGATGAGGAATCGTATAATCAGAATAGTTAATGACCACATCATAGGGAGCAGCTGCCAACTGAGAGATATTCAAAGCATAACCATAATAGACGTAATAACGATAATTAGAATCATGACCTATCTCACCAGCATAGTGCTGACTGTTAAGATCAACTTCAGTAGCATTAATGTCCAAAACAGGTTCATCCTTATAATCAACACCATCAAACCGGATAGCAAACCTGCTATTATTGTTTACCAAAGAGAAAATCCAGGTAACATTAGGCAAAGGAACAGAAACAGAAGAAGAACCATCATTCGTACCCTCAGCAAGAACCTGACCAGAAAGCTGATGTTTATAGGTATAAGTAAGATTCTCAGCAGCACTGACAGATGAGGAGAAGAAGACAGCAAAAGCTAATAAGATAAGAAATACACGCACCGCGTTATTTTTTGAACCCATCCCGAATCTCATCATCCCAAATCTCATCTTCAAACCTTTTTGAAACTTATACACACAACAATCCATAATAGCATCATCCAATATTAAGCTGGTGATTTACAAGATCAGCAACCTCAAATATGCTCGACCGGTCAGCGGGCGAGACCATGACCGGAGGCGCATGAGCATTCCAGATCTTAATATCCTTCAGGTCATAAAGACCAACAGCAGTCGTATTCCACAAAGTAGCATTAGCCAAATAAATATTTCCAGACTTAACAACAGTCCAATTAGCAGTCTCAAGCTGATGAGCAACACCAGAAGGACTCTCAACAGTAGCATTGATCAAAATAACATTATCCAAGGAAAAGATGTTAAGAGAAAGATTGACATGAGCATCCTTGATCACAGCCGTCGAATTCACAGACACGCCCCTCAAAATAAGCTCTGAAGACCAAAGATTGACCAAAGTAGAGTTCCAGGAAGGATTGCCCTGAGAATCCTGACAACTAAAATTAACAAGATAAGACGCATCAACAGGAAGCGAAGCCAGAGCAGTGTGCTGCGTAAGCAAGACAGAATGATTATAGACAGTATCATTGATCTTCATATCACAAGTTGCAGGCTCATCAGTAACAGCTTCCAAGTACAAGGAAGAGGAAGCAATATCATCAGAAGGGTAACCAGGAGCATTGATCGTGATGACAGGAGCCTTATTGTCAACCCAGAAAGGACCATAAGAAGGACTGGAAACATCAAATATACCATCAGAAACATTGACACGAAGCCAAACCTGAGACTTACCAGAGATAAAAGAACCGGAATGCCAATCATAAAGAGTGGTCGGATCAGGAAGACCAGAAGCTATAAGGTTCCAAGGTCCAGAACTACCGACAGTACTATACTCAAGAGAGTAAGAGAGAGGATCACCATCAACATCAAAAGAAGCCAACCACTGCACAGCAACATCCTGATTCACAGTAGAACCAACATCAGGAGTCTGACCACCATCAGAACTATTGATAAGCCTTGGCGAAGTAGGAGCATCAGGAACAGGCGTTATGTTAACCACAAGATCAGTGACTGAAGAAGCACCCTCATCATCAGTAAGCTGAACAGGAACAACAGACACAGCGGTCTGATTAGGCAAAGGAGTGATATTGATCATAACACTATAAGGATCAGAAGTGTCTAGGACAGCAAGCATCAAAGAGGTATTATAAGAACCTAAAGACCAGGAAAGGTCAGGAGCAAGATCATCAACATCAAAGGCGAACTGAGAAAGATTCTCCTGATACAAACCGCTATCTTCAGGAAGCTCAACATACAAAGACTGATTAAAACCAGGAGGATCATTGACAGGAGTAACATTGACCAAAACAGGATTGGACCATGAAGAAACATTACCATAATAATCAACAGCACGGAAAAGAAGAGTCTGAACACCAGAGAAATTACCATCAGGGACCAAAGTAACATTACCAGTAGCAGAATCTATGATGACCGATATGTTAGGAGCAGCCGTATTGTTGAACTCATAAGTCAGATTATCAACACCAGCAAGCACATTAACATCAGCAAAGTAAGGAGCGATATTGAAAGACCTCTGAGTATCTTCAGGCCAGACCTGATCAGGAATATCAGCTACCTGGTAAGGAGGATTAGAACTTACAAAGACAGAATTCCAACCCGACTGATTAGTCTCATTATACTTACCATCACGATCCAAAGCAGAAGAGTACCAATAGAAAGTATCATTGATGAACTCAGAAACATCGATAGGAGCAGAAGTGAAGACACCGCTTGAAAGAGAACCATTCCAAGACTGAACCACGGGCGTAGAGTTAGAACGATCAGGATTACTATAAGTAATATTTACCTGACCAAGAGTAAGATCAGACCAATTAACACTAAGGAACAAAGAATCATTCACCAAAACAAAATCAGGAGAGACACCATAGAACTTAGGTCCGGTCCTATCAACAAAGAAAATACGATAATCAGAGTTAGAACCCTCATAATTACTGCCCGTAAACTCAACCTTATAACGACCATCAGGCCAAGTAAGGATAGAGATAGGATCAGAATAGTTCTGATTAACTATGGAGCTATTGGTCATAGACTGGATAAACCTCGTCGTAGTATCAGGTAAAGGACCGGTAATCTTCAAAGTGGACTGGTAAACATTGTAAGCGATAAAATCAGCATCTATCTGAGAACCGCCATAAACAGTCCAATCATGGACAATCTCCTGATCACCAGTACCGAAAGCAAACCACAACCAATCCTTATCATAAGTGAAATTAACCTGACGATGAGCCATATTATCAACAGTATCATTAGCCCAGATATCAAGAGTGAAATTAGCAAGATCAATACCAGCAAAGTCAAGGACAGAAGACTGCCAAGTGCTTCCGGTACGCGCCAAAGAACCATCAAGATAAACAGAAGCATTATCCCTAAACGTAAGACGATAATGAGCTGAAGAGACTGTAGAGTCATGGGGAGCAAGACTATCGTTGATAACAGCCCAGATCCTAAAAGAACCGCCGACAATAGTATCATCAGTAGGGGAAGTCGTTACGATAGTAGGAGGCGTACGATCAACATTAAAGAGCTCAAAATCCTTAGAAGCATCATACCATGAAGAAGCAAAAGTGCAACCGGCAGGATCAGCAGAAGAATCACAAACCTCAAGTCTCCAAGCATAAAGACCATCAGCCGTAGAATTGACGACCATATCATAGACCGGCAAAGCGCCAAGATCCTCAACAGTCCAGAAATAAGGCAAAGAACGATTCTCACGAGCATAATAAACATTATTGTTATGCTCCCAAACAACAAGATCATCATAGATAGCAGGAGAAGAACCTGCAGGAAGAACAAAAGCCACAGAAGGACGGGTAATATCAAGAACCTCTACACTGCCAGCATGGACCTGCGCAAGAAGATGACCATAAAGATCATAATCCGCAGAGCTACCAAGAGGCAGAAGACCTAAAGAACCAGTCTTGATATCATACAAGTTGGAAGCCGAACCATTAAAGACGACAAAACGACCAAAGATCTTAGGAGCAGTACCATCAAGAACTGTCAAAGTCTTAGTCTTAAGCTCATAAAGGAAGGAATGAGTAGTATTGTCCCAAGCTACCAGATCACCATAGACCTGAGTATTCTCAACCTTAGGATCAGTATAGACCAAAGAGCGATCACCAGACGAAAGATCAAAGACAAAAATGGCACCGGAGCTATAATTGGCATAAACTACCTCATCACCGAAGTAATCCATAGAACCGGGAATGACACTGTCAGCGACAGTAGTCGTCACTCCGGAAGCCATATCAAACTTCTTGACAGAACGATAAGCTCCGGCGCCTTCCTCGAAAATGACATAATCACCATAAACCTTAGGATTAGACTGTTCAGCAGTACTCATAGCGACAGCCGTATCAACACCAGTAAGAGTATCATAAAGGTAGATATCATCATCACCCTTACGATCATCAACATAAGCGATAAGATCACGATAGACCGAAGGCGAAGACTTAACACCAGTAACAGGCAAAACTTTGACAGGATAATAATCCAAAAGCGCATTATTGGAATTATTGAAAACAGGAACAGAAGAGGCGCTCTCATTATCAACCTCTATCGTGTAAGTCAAATAATCATCATCAGCATCAAGAGCATCAACCCAATACATCAACATCTCATCATCATAAGCAGTCCCCAGAGCAGGAGCTAAAAGATAAGAATCAATAGGAGGAGAATTCCGGATGACCAAAGAATCTGAGCGAGTATCATTCATACCAACAGTATCACTGGCATAAACCTCACAAGTGATATTATCACCACGACCGGTCTTATCAGGAGAAAGAAGACTGGAGAAATGATACTCATCACCGACCAAAGTGTAAGGAGGCGCAGAGGAAGAACTGACAGGTTTTCCGTCAACAAGCCAAGTGATGACCGTAGAGTCAGGATCAAAATCAGATTCAGGATCAAATATTACAGCAGAACACTCAAGAGTGTCATTAGTCAAATCCATGCCAGACTCAGAATCCAAAAAGACAGTGATGTTAGGAGGCTCCTCCCAATCAACAGTAAACCAGACCTTAGTATTAAGATCAAAAGACTGAGCATTACCATAAAAGTCAACACAAGAAAGCCACCAGGTCCAAGTACCCTGAAGAGGCTGACTAGGAGAAGTATTACCAGAACAATTGATCAAAGTCACATCAGGGAAAGTCTCATTATAATAGACATGATACTGGAAAGGAGAAGAACAATTCATAGCAGGAGGCTGATCCGTGTAATCCATATTATTAGGAAGAAGAACACAATGAGCAGTATCAGCATAACCATCAAGATCTCCGATAGCAGTCACATTGATCTGATTAGTCTTTATAGTAGTGAAGTAAGGACTATGAGCCTCAGTAGCATCATTGACACTGGTAAGATAGATCGTTCCAGGAGGAGCATTATCAATATAGATAATACCGTCAGAATGACGCTCAGTAGAATTAAGACCTGCATTGTTCTGAGCCTTGACAAGGAAATAATACTTGTAATTATTGATCATCTCAAGATCATCAACAGAAACTTCAGGAGCAGCAGAGATACCACTAGCGATGACAGAACAATTAGTGCCTGAATCATTCACGTAACAAGTAGGAGCAGGCAAAGGCTGCTCTACAATACGCCAGAAATAATACTTAAAACCAGACTCAGGATCAGAAGAAGCTGTCCAAGAAGCATGAAGCTCATTCTTAGAGTTAGTGAAGAAACCATCATCCACCACAGGAGCAACATCAGACGGAGGAGTAACATCCACCTTAACGATCCTCAAAGTCTCATTAGGCATAAGATAAGTAACACCATTACCAGCAAGATCATGAGCATAAAGACGGAAAGCATAACAATAACCACTAGTAACATTAACATTCTTATAAGTCTCGCCAGTGATCACATCAGAAGTGTTCAACCAGTCAAAATCAACAATACCAGGACAAGAATCATAAGCCATAGGAGCGCGACCGACCTGGATAAGACCCTGAACATTATCACTGGTGCCAGGAAGATCCTCACCAGGATCAACATGAACAGTAACAAAATTAGAGGTTATGTAAGTCTGGTTCAACCACTCGATAAAACCGCCACTAGGAGGATAAGTATCGACAGTGACGCCGGCAGAATGATGCCAAGGAGACCAAGAACCAGTATAATTAACAGCCACATTACCATTCTCAGCCTTAACATTATAGTAATAAGTAGTGTTCTCAGAGAGATTAAGAGGGAAATTAAGGACAGGAGAAGAACCTGCCAAAGTTGCAGGAACAACAGAATCCCAACCAGCATCCGGATAAGGAGCAGTACCCAAAGCATACATGTACTGGATAATATCAGACTCGTTATCCTCAAACAACCAATCAGCACGAAGCTCAGTATCGGAATCCGTCCAAGGGCCATGATCATCAAGATACTTCAACACAGGAGGAGTCTGATCAATAAACAAGATACCATCGCTTGACTTAGTAACACCATACTCACCAGCCTTATTCTTAGCACGAACAGAAAGGTAATATACATTACCGGCAAGCATCTTAAGCTGAGTAGCATTCCAAGGACCAGTAAGGTTATGAGTGAAATTAATCTCAACACGATTGTCACCAAAGACATCCATAGTAGAAGTCCAAGGCTTAACAGAATCAAAACCAGGCTCAGGATAAGGAGCAGTGCCTAAAGCATACTCAAAATGATCAAGTTCAGAACCCGGAGAGAAAGTCCAATTAAAATAAAGCCAAGTATCATAAGTGATATCATCCAGATCCTCAACATGCAAGATATCAATACTAGTAACAAGAAGAGTCACATTATGAGATGAAGTGTTAGAAAGACCAGCCCAGTCCTCAGCATAAAAAGTCGCGTTATAAGTACCAATCTCAGTATAATTAAGATGAAGAACACACTCCTGATAAGAAAGATTACCATCAACAGGCGAACAAGAGATATTAGAAGCATTATAGATCGCCTCGTAAGAACCACCAAAAGACTTATCCGACAAGTTCAGGGTCACAGAACCAGGATCAACCCGGAAATCATCATAAACCCACCAACGGATCGTAGGAGTACGATTACTATAATACTCGGGAATACCAGAAAAATTAAACCAAGGAGACCTATTATCCACATAAATATACAAATCATCAGAAGGAGGACCCTCAATAGAACTATCACGGAAACCAACAGCATAAACACGATTAAGACCCGGGAACATAGAGATACCAAGACCAGTATTATCAGTGCCATTCCAACCAGTAAGATTAGAAGAATTAAAAGTCAGGTTAAAGAAACCATGCCTCTTACTGGAATTATAGAAATAAATCAGGTCATCAGGACCGATATCATGCTCCAAAGGAGGATCCAAATAAAGACGAGCATCCTCACCAGCAAAATTAGCAGTATCATTAATATCATAACGAAGCCAATACTCACGATCATGATTAGAGAAAGCAACATACAAATCCTTCCAAGCATCAGGAGAGAAAGTAGCGTAATCACTATCAGAGATATAGATGAAATCATCACCTTTAGAACGGTTCTGTGAAGGATGCTTAGTCAAGTTAAGATCTGCCTGATCAAAGATCCTCCCAGTAAAAGAAGTCTCTCTAGCATCAGGGTACTGATCAAAAACAAAAGTCAGATTTATAGTCTCAAGACCAAAATCATCCAAGTAACCGATAAGAGTAAAATTCTGATCCGGCAAGACAGCCTCAGGAGAAGAATTCCAGAAGACAGGCTTAGCAGGAGCATCAGGAGGGTAAGGAGCATTAACCCAATCATCAGAAGCATAACCAGAATTACCAGAAAGATCCTCGCCCCAAACAGAGATACGATTAGCACCACCATAATGAAGATCAACATCAGCAATGAAATAACCAGCAGGAAGGGGATTGTTAAAGACCGTGATGACAGTTCCAGGAGGAACATCCTGCTCCAAAGACTCATTAAACTCAATACGGATGTCATTACCGGTACGATTAGCACGCTCAATATGATAACGACGGAAGAACTTACGATCATGATTAGAAAACTCAACATACTCATAATTAAGGAAAGCTTCCTCACGTTCAGGAGACCAATCAACAAAAGTAACATTCTCACCAGCATAAGAATAGAAATTAACAATAAGAGAATCACTGATATTAGC
>JALWQS010000119.1 GCA_027083015.1 Candidatus Woesearchaeota archaeon | reverse complement strand
GCTTGTTTCTTTGCTGCCGCTGGACTTAATGATATTGTGAATCTGAATGCGCAGCTCCATTGGTTATTGCTTACCTGACCGCATCCTTTTCTTGGATCTATTCCTGAACAGTCTGCTGTTCGGCAGACGTATGTGATGTCGTTTCCTCCTACGAATACTGTCTTGTTTCCCACTTTGGCTTCGAACTTTCCTTGTTTGCTTATGAGGTCTCTTACTTCTTCTTCATCTGCTCCTGCTATCTCTACCAGTATGAACTGGTTTCCTTCCAGGTCTGATGCTTCTCTTACTACGACATCGCTCAGTCCGAAGACGTTTAGTCTTTCTTTTAGGTTTGATAGTATGATGTCCATATCTTCAGGGCTTACTTTCTTTTCTGGTTTTAGTAGTACTCTTGTTCCTCCCTGAAGGTCCAGTCCTTTTCTTATATTTGTGCTTGGAGCGTCATAAATCCGCAACCCTAAGGGCTCTGCTCCGACAACTTTTGTTATGGTCTTTGGCACTTCTATTGTCTTATTTATCGTTTCGTTTACTGTTTTGTTGTAGAGTGCTCCTGTCTTTTTGTTCCTGAAGGTCTTGTTTACCTGTATTACCTGTTGTATTGTTTTCTCTTCTGTTTGGTTTAGTACTGTGATGTTGAGTTTTGGTTTTACTGTCAGCCTGTACAGCCCTTTTGTTGTTTTTATCTGTATTGTTTCGTTAGGCTTTAGATCCTCTGTTAATCTGTAATAGTCTGCTTCATTTTCTACTATCTCATTATTGATGTAAAGTATCCTCTCTCGGGACATAGGTTGGGCTGTTGCTTTTGGGCTTTGTATCCCTGCTAAGCTTGCTGAACTGTTGAGTGCTACGCTTCTTATTACTACACCTTTAGCATATGGGTTTGGGTGTAAGGCTATCAATGATAGTATCAGAAATGTGACTAGTATGATGATTCTTGCACTTTTTAGCATCATCTTTAGTTTGCTCATTCTGTCTTTTCCTCTTCATTTAGGCTTTCTTGATGTTTGTGATGAACTATATGATGTTCTTGATGCTTCTCTTTTTGCTCATAGTGCTCGTGATGATCATGATTATTATGATGATTAGTTTGCTCTTTGTTTGTATCAGGTTCTTTTTCTTCTTTCTCTGGCTCTTTCTTCCCAGATTCTTTCTTCTCAACTCTTTTATTCTCAGCTTCTTCCTTATCCCGTCCATGGAACTCTTCTAATGTTTCTTTCGCGTGTTTCTTTGATTTTTTCTCCATGTACCATCTTATTATCCCTACATTCTGTATCCAGGTGTTGAGTACGTCAAAGGTTAAGCCTATCAGTAGTATAAGCATTATCTGTTTGAGTGTCTCTGACTGTGTAAAGAAATATCCTGCGAATACTGCTGCGAATGATGTTAACGTCATTGTCAGTCCTGTTTTCATGGCTGATATGCATCTGTCGAATACGCTTCCAATCTCTCTCTTCAGAACCCTTGTGGTTAGTAGTATGTCTGTATCTACGGAGTATCCTATAAGCATTAGCAGTGCTGCTATCCCTGCAGTTTCTAGTTTTATCCTGAACAAGTCTAATGCTGCTATGGTCATTATCATGTCTGAGAATGCCGATAGTATGACTGCGGCTCCTGGTACAAATGTCCTGAATGCGAAGAAGACCACTAATCCCATAAGTCCAAAAGCTATTATTATCGCGATTATTGTCTGTTTAAAGAAACTTTGTCCTAATGATGAACCCATAGTTTCTACGCTTATCTTTGGTATATCTCCTAATTGTCCTTTTATCGCTTTTACCAGATCATCAGGATCTACATCTGTTGCATCAACTATTATTCCTATCTGTCTTCCTGCCTGTTTTAATGCTCTGGCATTGATACTTCCTCCTAGTTCGTGCAAAAGTTGCCCCTGGAGTGTTTTTACATCTATTGGCTTATCATATGGGACTGTGACTGTGACTCCTCCTTTTAGTGATATTCCTCTATAGATGAAATCTCCGGTAATCACTTGGTTTCCTATGATGATGCCTATAGACAGTAGGAGCAGTATTATGGTGATCCACATATTTTTTTTATAGTTTTTTTCGTAGAAGTTCAGTAGTTTGTTTTTTTTTCTCCTGACTTGATGCTCTGTCTCTTTTTGTTGGGTTTTCTGAGAAGTTTGCTCTGCTGGCTGTTCAGGTTTGTATTTTTTTCCTTTCCTTCTCAGTATTCTTCTCTCACGTCTTGACATGTTTGCTGTGAAAAATCAGTTATTAATAAAGGTTTCGTGTATATTTAGGGTTTAAGCGCTTTTAGGGGAATTTAGAGGAGATAACTGGTTGTCGTGGGGGTTTTCAATTCTTAAGAGCTATTGCTGCCTTAACCAATCCGAAGAACAAGGGTGCGGGTTCTAAAAGCTTTGATTTGAGTTCTGGATGTGCTTGTGTTGCTATGAAGTACGGGTGATCTTTTAGTTCTATGAATTCCACCAGTTTTTTGTTGGGTGACATGCCTGATATTATCAGTCCTTTTTCTTCTAGTTTTCCTATATAATCAGGGTTCACTTCGTATCTGTGCCTGTGCCTTTCTGACACCTCTTCTTTTCCGTAAAGCTTATGTGCAAGGCTTCCTGGCTTTAGTATCGCAGGGTAAGCTCCCAATCTCATTGTCGCTCCTTTTTCTGATACTGTTTTTTGTTCTGGCATGATATCTACTACTGGGTACCTTGTGTCTTCGTCAAATTCTGTTGAGTTTGCGTTTTCCATTCCGCACTTGTCTCTTGCGTATTCTATAACTGCTAATTGTAATCCTAAGCATATCCCTAAGAATGGTATCTTTTTTTCTCTGACATAGTTTATGACTTTGATCTTCCCTTCTGTCCCTCTTGTTCCGAAACCTCCTGGTACTATGACTCCGTCAACTCCTTTCATTGCTTCTTCTACTACTTGTTTTCCTTCTTCTATGTCTGTGGTCTCTAACCATCTGATGTTTACTTTGTGTTTTGTGTGTGCTGAACAATGTACTAATGACTCTATTATGCTTGCGTAGCTGTCTTCTAGTTGCGTGTATTTTCCGCATATCGCTATCGTGACTTCTTTTTCTAGTTCTTCTAGGTTTCCTACCAGTTTCTCCCATTGTCTTAGTTCTGGCGGACTGTATATCCCTAGTTTTTTGTGCAGTATCTCCGGCAGTCCTTCTTTTTCGAATACCAGCGGTATCTTATACACTGAGTCTACATCCACTCCGGATATCACTTCTTCTTCGTCTATATCACAGAATATTGCTATCTTTCTCTTTATGTGAGGATCGAGATGTCTTTCGCATCTTCCTATTATTATGTCTGGTTTGATTCCTCTTTGTCTTAAGAGGTTGACGCTTTGTTGTGTAGGTTTGGATTTTTGCTCATTCACTTTTGTTGGTATCGGTACGTATGTCAGGTGTATGTACATCACGTTTTCTTCTCCGACATCTTTTTTTATCTGCCTGCATGCTTCTACATAGAGTTCATTCTCTATGTCTCCTATAGTTCCTCCTACCTCTACCATGAGTATGTCTGCTTCTTCTTTTTTTGCTGTTTCATAGATCTTTTCTTTTATCCAGTTGGCGACATGAGGTACGTACTGTACGGTCTTTCCTAAGTAGTCTCCTCGTCTTTCTTTGCGCCTTATGGCTTCAAATACTTTTCCCATGGTCAGGTTCCATTCAAACTTGCACGTAACTCCTAAAAACCTTTCGTAATGCCCGAAGTCCATGTCTACTTCTCCACCGTCGTCCAGAACAAAGACTTCTCCGTGTTCTATTGGGTTCATCGTTCCTGGATCTACATTCAGGTACCCGTCTAGTTTCATCGGCACGACCTTTAATCTAGAACTCAATAGTCTTCCTATGCTTGCTGCAGCTATCCCTTTTCCCAATCCTGATAGAACTCCCCCGGTCACGATTATGTATTTTGTCTGTTTAGTGTTTTTGTTTCTTGTGTTGTACATGACGGGGTTACGACGGATTTCTTTTTCTTTATAAAGTTTGTTTGTAATCTATTGATGACGATTTAGCCAATCTTCAAGTCTTCAGAACTTCAGATCTTCAGGTCTTCAGGTCTTCACTACCTTATCACCCTGCTATCGCGTGGAAGATTCCCATATAGACTTGCCACCCGTCAAACATAGGTATCGGAAGCATATTGAAGACAAAGAGCAGGAGGTTTAGCTTTGCCGATAAGTACACCAAGGGAAGATATTGTCTCATCTTCTTGCTTTTGGCAAAGCTTTTGTTTTTCAGGATCAGATAGGATAATAATGCTAATAACAGGTTCACTCCTGGTCCCGCAAATGCTGTTGCTGCGCTTTGCCCTGGCGTCATTGCTCCTGATATGGAAACATAGGCTGGTACGAAGAATATGAATCCTACGTTCATCAGTTTCAGTAATAATGCTATTGCTAGCCAGAAGTATGCTGCGTGAAATTCTGCATTGAACCCCATGCTCATCGCTGTTATCTTATGCCCCATCTCGTGGAGTATGATCGCTGGTGCTACTACTAACACTGCGCTTTTGAATCCTGCTGATACGGCTTGTTTTTTTCCTAATCGTCGGTAGTATGCTACCGGATCTTCTGCCATGCGTCTCTTATCACCCGGTAATGCATATCTTGTTCCGAAGAAGTCCTTGAACACATACCCTAGTACTGCTGTCATTATTACGATATCTATCAGTTCTGATATGTTGAAGAATGCCATTTTCTTGTTTTTATTTTCTTATTTTTATGTTATTTCTCTCTTTTTTATCTTTCTTTATTTAATCTTATCCTTTATTTTCTTGGAGTGTTATCTTATTCATTTATGATCAACTTTGGGTTTTTTGCTTACATATACTCTGTAACCGCTTTTCTTTGCTGTCTCTTCCACATTGCCGAATGTTTCTTTCATCTTCTTTTCCAGTTCTTTTCCTCCTTTTTGGTGTCTTGCTACTATCTGTAGCAACCCTTCCTCTTTTAGGTGTGGAGCTGATTCTTCTATGAGCTTATAACAGGTTTTTTTTCCTGCTGTTTGCGGCGGGTTTAGTATTATTGTATCGAAATTCTTTTCCGGTATCTTTTCAAAGGCATCTCCTTGCACTGCTTTTCCTTCCATGTTGTTCAGCTTTAGGTTCATCCTTGCCAGCTTTATCGCTCTTGAGTTAGTGTCTGATAATGTGATCTTTATGGAAGGGTTTATTTTTTTCAATGCTATGCCTACCACCCCATAACCGCATCCCAGATCAAGAACATTCCATCCTTTACTGATCTTTGCGTTTGTTATCAGTATTTCTGTTCCTCTGTCTAATTTTTTGGGTGAGAATACTCCTCCTGCTGTATAGAGGTCGAATCTTGCTCCTGCTGCTTGAAACCGTCTCTTTATGGGTCTGAATGCGGAGGTCTGTTCTTTTGAGTAGTAGTGTTCTGTCATTTTCTGTTTTCTTAGTTTCAGCCCGCGGTTTTTAGGTTTTCGTTTTTTAGTAGCTTCTTTTTGGCTCTGTTGTAGCAGGTCCATATTGTCCTATCATTTCTGTTTAATAGCACTGCTATTTCATGATAGCTTAGGTTTGCGACTTCTTTTAAGTATTTTGATATGCCTTCCAATGGTGCTAGTTCTCTGTTATGGAATATGTGTAGTGGTATCTGTTTTTCTTGTCCTTCTTCTCCTTGTCTTTCATTTTCATGCGTTTCTTTTCTTTGTTTTTCTTTTTCTTGTTTTCCTCGGAATGGGTTTTTTTCTTCGGTACGATCTGCCTTTTTTGCCTGCTCTCTTTTCTTTTTTGCTCTGTGGATGCTTGTCCATATTGTTCTATCGTCTCTTTTTAGCAGTTTGGCTATCTCTGAATAGGTGAGTCCTTTTCTCATAAGATACTCTGACATAAGTTCCAGAGGAGCGAGATTTCTGTCTCTGAATATGCTGCTTGGTATTCCTTTGAACTCTTGTTCATAAGGTTCTCGTTTTTGGTTCTTTTTTTCGCTCTCCATCAGTACCTTCTTATTTTTCTTTGAATCTTTTTGAAAGGAAATAGAACCATCCCAGGTTCATGATTATCAGCAGTATCACGACTGCTAGTATCAGGACTATCAGTAATGATTGTGTTGACATGCCTTTTCCTTCTTCACTTTTTGATATTACATATCCTGTTCCTTCGTTGAAGAATTTTATCTCGTTAAGATCCACTTTCATCTTGATGATCTTCTGTGTCATCTTTCCAGCATAATGAACGATGAATTTTATTGTGTAGTATCCTGGTGCTACTCCCTCTGTATACCAGTAACCTTCTAACTGGCCTACTTCTTCTGCAGGTATATCTATGGCTGCGGTCTTGAATCTTGTGATCTCTTTTTCATTCTCGTCTGTTATGATGACTTCTGAATACACGCTGTCTATCTTTTTGTTCCAGTTGTTAGCCAGTTTTATGTTGAATTTTGCTACGTCTCCCAGCTTGAACTTATCGACTGTTATATCGCTCAGTTCTATTGTGAATCTTCCCAGGTCGAACGGTTGTTCAAGGGTTAATGACCTGTTATCATAGGTCACTTTTGCTTTTGCTATGTAACTTCCCATCTTCACTTCTTTATCCCATAGAGCGTCTAATCTTACTTCTTCTTTCGCTCCTAAGCTTCGTGCATTGGTCTCTGTCTCTCCAACTTTGTCTCCTGTCGGCGAGAAGATGTTGATATGTGCTTGTGCTTGTGCTATATCTTCTGTTCCGTAATTATCCAGAAGGACTGTGAATTTTGTAGGTTTGTCCATGTCTTCTGCATTTGATATGAACAGTTGCCCTTCCGCATATTTTCCTGGATAAGGTACCTGTATGACTATCTCTGCTGCGATAGCAAGGTTCGCTCTTACCGACGATCCTTTATCCACATCTTTGTCTG
Organism: Candidatus Woesearchaeota archaeon; assembly: GCA_027083015.1. Classification (GTDB taxonomy): domain Archaea; phylum Nanobdellota; class Nanobdellia; order Woesearchaeales; family UBA11576; genus UBA11576. The sequence continues at coordinate 7,913 of JALWQS010000119.1, read as the reverse complement.
TAGAGAATTCTCTAAACACGATCTTTACCTTGTTATCTCCCGGTCTTGGCGATTTTTTTGGGAATTTGATCTTGTAAGGTACGACTTTTATCATATCGTTCCTTCCCACATCCAGAAGTTGCTGGTCTAGCGTGACATAATCTGCAAGGTCTCCTTCTACATAGATGCCTACCTTGAACGTATTTTTCTCGTCGTTCATCAGATATAGTTCTCCTTCTATGGTTTCTCCCGGAGTATAACTAATGTATTGCCTGCTCGGCCCCACTCCGAAGCCTGATACGTTTGAGGATAGTAGTATTATGGTAGTCAGCATAAGAAGTACCAGGAGGGGTAGTGCTGGCTTGACCGATCTTCTCTTTCCTTTCTTATCTCGTTTTATCATTGTGTCTGCTGTCCGTATATCGTCAGGACGGATGATTTTTCTCCTGGTGGTTCTGAACTTGGCACTTTTATCCTTAGGTCTATCCTTGCTGTGTCGTGTTGATCGCTATAGTTTAATTTGCTGATGATCTTTTTCTTGGTTCCTGAGACGTTTTTCCATTCCATCGCTGATCCTCCTGTATTGAAGGATCCTGCTTCGTAAGGGCTTACTTTTACCTGGAAGGTTTCGTCTGGCAGTGTTGCTCTTACGAACATTGGAGAATCGGCGCTTATATTGACCACATCTGAGACTACTGTTCCTGAGTTCTCTATTATGAATGGTGGTGGATTGTTGTCTGTTGTATCATCCATTTGTCCTGGATCCATCTGTCCGAAATTCACTACTGATGATGCAGGTTCTGTCATGTTGAGATAGACAAATGGTAGCACCCTGAATCTCCAGCTTACACTTACTGTACTGTTATCTTCTCCATCGTAGGCTATCACTGTCCAGTTATAGTTGCTGAATGGTTCATCGGATGTTGCCAGTTCCTGATCTACCTGGTCGCTTGTTCCTGTTATTCCCGATTCTACGATATCGTTTAGTCCTCCGGTTATGTTTCTTATGTAGACTATATTGTCATTGTCGTCGTCTGTGACTGCTGTCCAGATGAATGTTGGTTTCCTGGTCCTTACGGTCAGGTTGTTATTTTCAGGGAATATTAGTGATGGTATCCGCGGTGGTGTGTTTCTTATTTCCAGAGAATTTGACCATTTGGTGGTTCCTTTCTTTCCTTTAGAATCGAAAGGTGTTACTGTCAGGTTCCAGATATCGTGTTTTTTGGTCAATGCTGATACTGTATAGTTGCTTCTTCCTATTCCTGCATTATAGTCTATTTTTACCTGTTCTTCTGGTAGTGAGATGTTGTAGACCTTTAGGTCTTGTATCTCTCCATTGAAGTATCTTGTTCCTCCTGAGAAATAAGCTCTTCCTATGCTTAGTATGTCTGCAGTATTCCTTAATGTATTTCCTTTGACTGTATTGTCTGTGTCTTCCAGGTTTCCGTTCACGTATAGTCTCGCTTCTGATCCGTTATAGGTTATTGCTATTTGAGTCCATGCTCCCACGCTTAAGGCATTGAGAGCGTTTAGCTGTATCGCGTCTTGTCCTGATGTATTCCAGTAGGTGAATCTTATTTTTCCTGAAGTGTCCATCACGTTTAATGTGTATTCATAACTTACTTTTCCGAATATTGATTGGTAGGTTGCTAAGGAGTCTGGTTTGACCCACACTTCAAAGCTGAACTTATCGTTTGGTGTGAAGCTTAGGTCTGTTGTTGTTATGTAATCATTAGCTCCATCGAATTTGTATGCTCCGAAGCCGTCGTAACCGTCGGATTTCTTGAACAACGGTTCTGTGCTGTCTCTGTATCCTACAGCCCCTAATCTTCCGTTGTAGTGGTGACCGCTTAGGTCGTATATGGTCTCATTGTCTGGCGTGTATCTTGCTGCCTGGCTTAATGGCATGTTGAGCAGCGTTATTGAGCTTCCATTCTTGTACCAGTTGTATTGTAGTTTTACTTTTTGATTGTCCAGATCAGCTACTGCTCCGGGCCATGCTGTCAGGTTTTGCTTTGTCCTGTTGTTGTTATCTGTCGCGTTGAGTTTTACTGAGCTTATCGTCGGGGCTCTGTTTGTCTGGTTAGCCACTATTCCTACCTGGCTTGCTGGTGCGAATGCGAACATGGTTATTTCGTTGTGTATAATATCTGGTGTATTGTTGAGTATTGACCAATACTGTCCTCCTGAAGAAAATACTCTTAGTTCGAACTCGCTCTCATCGTACCATGATAATTCTGATTCGTCCCATTTCCAGGTTATCTTATCTATTGATGGGCCTCCGCCGAGTTCTTTGATTTCAAGCCATTTGTCATTGAAGTCTTCCAGGTCTGTGCTGTCGAAAGCAGCTGTTCTTCTTGTCCAGTTTAATGTGTATCTTTCTTCTGTTCCTGCTATGTCGTCTAAGGTTATTCTTGAGTATTGGGTTGTTGTTGATCCTTGCGGGTTCCTGAAGATCATATTTTCTGCTTTTATGGACATGGGTATTGTTCCTCCTGTATTGTTTACCAGGAGGTCGAAGGTGTTGTTTGATGTTTCTGTTGATATGAGTCTTGTAAGGTCTGAGTTTTTCTTTATGCTGAATCCTATTGAATTTCCTTTTGCTGTGCTTTGTGTTATGTTGGATTGTGTTGTTGCGTACACGCTGAATCCTTCTGCATTTTGTTTCGCTACACTGTTGTTTATCAGGTCATTCATGACTTGGTGTAGGTAGATTCCTTTTTCGTATCCTGAAACATTACAGTTCTTTATCGTGACATTAGTATAATCTGTTGTTGTGCTTCCTGCTACCACTATGGCTGCTGCGTCTGCCGTCCCGTCATTCGTGATCGTGTACCCGTTGCAGTTAAATGTTACGTCGCTTGATTTTATCACGATGCATGCTTTTGATATCTCGTCGACATCTACTTGTTTTGGCGCTCCTGTAGCATCTTCTCCCAGGTTGTATTCTCCAGGTGTTGTTATGATACGGCAGGCTGTGTGGATCTCTAATGTGTTGCTGCATTGTTCTGTTCCGTCTTCTAAAGCATCATTTGGTGTGACACACGCCTGCCAGACATCTCCCTTATCCGTTTCCTGGCTTACTATAAGATCTGTCCTGTTGTTGTAGAGTGCTTTTATCTGTTCTGCACTCAGGCTTCTGTTCCATATATTCACATCATCTATCGTTCCTTCGAACTTGAAGATTCCTGATGGCTGACTTAGTAGATACCATGCTCTGTGGTCTTGGCTGTCCAGATAAGGCGGTGTCTGTGAGTTCTTATATTGCCCGTCTACGTATATACTCCAGTTGTTGTTATCATAATCCAGTATTCCTGCTATATGATGCCATGCTCCATCATCAATATTCACGCCTGCAACTAGTGTATGTATTGTTCCATTGTATAATAGCCAGTTTATATCTCCCGTACTTGTGACTCTTATATCGTTCCATGGTGAGAATGGTCCTGAGATTATTCTTCTTGTTCCGCTTCCTTTTGGTTTTACCCACATGCTTACTGTTTGTTTTCCTCCTGTTGTACTTAATGGTATATTTACTTGTGAATTGAATTGTACATAATCGTCTTTGCCGTCGAACTCGTACGCTCCTCCTGTATGTCCTGTTGCGTTCCATGTCGGTCCTGTGTATGTTTTTGGATTTGATTCTAATTTTATGTTGTCTGCTAGGAACTTGTAGGTTGCGTCTTGGCCGTAGTTTCCTAGTATTTTGATCTTCGCATATCTTGTTCCTGGCCACCAGACGCTGGTTGAAAGCGAGCATTTTGATTCTCCGCTTATCTGACCATCAAATTGCGTCCATGCTGTTGGTATGTAGTCTCCGTTCGACGCTGTGTAGATATATCCTGATCCTGCCTTTTGCATCCTTACTTTTGTTCCTCTGGGCGCATCCACTCCTGCTGTTGTTGTAAAGTTTATTTCCCAATAGTCTCCTTTGTCTGTTACCGCCGTTATCCCAGCATTTGATAGGTTTCTGTTCGGCAGATCTCTGCAGTTTCCTGAATCATCTACATTGAATGCTATTCTTCCGTTGGATGATACGAACCAGTTTGTTCCATTGACTACTTTACACATAGTGTCTGTTGCGTGACAGTCTTCATACAGGACAGTTTCAGTATTTGGTACTGCTAATACGGTATAGATAGGTATCGACTGCTTGTTCTTATCGTATGGTGCGAATCCGAAGTAGAATCTACTTTGTCCTCCTGCCCCTACTGATTTAAACATTCCTGATAGGTTATAGGTTTTTGATGGGTCTATCTCTATAAGTTCCTGAGATTTGGGACCTATGGGCCCATCTGCTTCGAAACTGTAGCTTCCTTCATAGGGTTCTGTAGTGTTTATCCTGCTCCAAGAGTCCCAGTTTGTCATATCGCCGGTTTCTGCGTCTCCATTCAACAATACATTTCCGTCTCCATCTAATGTACCATTGTTCTCTGATAGGGAATAATCTTTTACTGCTGAGGTGTTGGCCTGTGCCAGCCTGTTCGTGTCAAATGGCATGTTCAGCAGGGCTATTGATTGTCCATTGAGTCTCCAGTCTGTTATGTTTGTAAGGAAATCTCCCTCTATGTCTGTTGCATCCCACCAAACTGTCAAGTTTTCTGTTGTTAGGTTGGTGTTATAGGTGCTGTTCAGTTTCAGATTGGAAGCTGTCGGTTTGTTGTTCACGACATAATTCACATAATCTGTCTGTCTTAGGTTTCCTGCCATGTCTTGTGCATAGACTGTGTAGTTTATCCTTTCTCCTTCTGATAGTCCTGTTATGTTTACTCCATAACTCTTAGACCTCATATTATAGCTTGCGTTTATCTCTTCTGGACTCAATACTCTATTGAAGTATTTTATGTCATCGATCATTCCTCCGTAGCGGACTCCTCCGTCGGATCTTGCTCCTGCATATAGAAGGTCATTGTTCACTGAGCTTATCCTTGCCGTTCCTAAGTAGGCACCTTTTGGTTCTCCGTCACAGTAAAGTTTTAGGGTTTCTGTGTCATAATCGAATGTTGCTGTCACTTGCGTCGGCACTCCTGCTTTTAGGCATCCTCCTGCGTATATCCTGTGGTAGCTTCCTGACTTGTATACTTGGAAGTCTACTCTGTCTGGTTCTATTGCTATCAGATAGAATCCTAAGTTATCTCCTCCGTGTCCTTCGCCCACTATGACTCCCGACGATTCTTTTTGTACCCATACGCTTATCGTGAAATCTTTTGGTTGTGTTGAGCTTCCTAAGGATATGGCATCATCTACGTCGTCAAACTTGTATGCTTTTCCTCTTGCTCCTGTCCATAATTCCGGACATGTGCTTCCTGAACAGCTTCCGTCATTTCCGTACGTTGAGGAGTCCAACGTGTTGTTCTCAAATCTCCACCAGCCTATCAGGCTTCTGTTAACATCTACGAATGAACTGTAATTGTTAGGATCGAATGCTGTGACATTCACATATAACCAGTTGTAGCTTGTACTGTTTCGGCTGTTTAATGGTGATGTTTTTTGGTCGAACCATATGTCTGGTTTTTGGAGATCTATCGTTACTGTCCTGTTGTTGCTCCATGCGCATTCGTTTCCTGAATCGCACACATAACATGCCCATTTGAACCTGTCTTCTCCGTAACCTGAACGGTTGAAATTAAACTCTGCTGTTTTTCCGCTCAGTGTTTCTGCACTTCCGCTCTGTTGCCAGGTTCCTGCGTAATCGGTCCATAATTGTGCTGATGATAATTCTACGTTGCTGCTTGCGTTGCACTCGAACTTGATCGTATCGTTCAAGACCCATGCGTTTAATGGATCCACTTGTAATGTTGAGACTCCTCCGCTTTGGATTGTCAATCCTTCAGAGCAGACCATACTTCCGTCTTCTAATCCGTCGTTTGGCGTCACACAAGCCTGCCAGGTGTCTCCAACTGAAGTCTCTTGACTGACTATTAAGTCTGTCTTATTTTCATATAGTGCTTTTACTTGTTCTGCTGTTAACGATCTGTTGTATATTCTTACTTCATCTATTGTCCCGTTGAAATGAGCATCTGCTCCTGTGCTGGGGTTTTCTCCTAACCAAATATTTGCGTATGATGCTCCTAACAGCTCTGGATAACAGTTTAATGAACCCTTATATGCACCATCAACATATATTGATAAGTTTGGCGTGCTTTCTTCGTAGGTCGTTACAATCTGATGCCATTGTCCATCTTCCACATTCGTTCCCGATGATAACCAATGACTTGATGTTGAGTAACACCTTGCATAAGCTGTTCCTGCACCGTTTATGTAGATTCCTGACCTGCCCCCGTTTGGTGCGATTACATCTCCAAATAAAGATCCATAATCTGTATTTTCTGTTTTGATATAAGCTACTAAGCTGAAGTTTGTTCCGTTGTTTATGTGCAACCCAATCACTCTTATTGTATCATCAACACCATCAAACTCATAAGCTCCTTTTCCATCATAACCGCCCGCACTATTCCACATTGCACCATTAACAGTGCCATGATTCTCATAACCAGAATAATCCTTAGTCCAAGAAGACATATTCAACTGAGTGTTTGACTCAAAAGGCATGTTAAGCAATTCCACACTCTTTAGTTCTTCTACTGAAACATCGTCAAATTCCACATAGTTGTTTGTTGCTCCTCCACTAAAACCAAAGGCGATATTAGAGTGTGTTGCTTGGAATACGATATCAAAGTGTTGCCATGATGTACTTGTTGTTCCTTCCCATACAGTATTCGTCCATCTTGAGACCAGAGGTTTTACTGTTCCGTCACTTCTTGCCCACCCTGTTACTCGGTAATAATTTCCTATACTAAGGATAGATTGGTAAGCTAGTGGTGTTGAAGAACTGAAGTTAACCCTCAATACCTGACTTCCTCCATGCGGACTGTTTGTTTCCTTGCTTAATGTAGCTCTCAAAGCAGACCAAGCACCAGTTCCTGACTGCTCCATATCTCCATCACTCAACAGCTCAACGCCGGAATTTTTCTTCCATACAGTAATATTTTTAACAATATCACCATCACTATCAGTACTAGAATAACTAACACTCAAATTCTCATCTGTATAATTACCAACATCAGAACCATCAATACTCATACTACTCAAAACAGGCAAATAATTAACACTAAAATTCCAATATTCTGTCGTGTTTAGGTTGCCTGCCATATCTTCTGAATAAGCAGTATAATTAACCCGACCAGAAGCCAAACCAGTAAAGTTCCTGTACAGATCATGCAGACCATTCTGATATGTTGCATTTATTTCTTGAGGGGAAAGTTTTCTTGAGAATATCTGCACATCATCTAAAGAAACAGCCATATAATCTCCTGCCCCTCGTCTACCAAAATATAAAGGCTCATTATTACTGGTAGTATCGGTTATTGTCGTTATTGATTGTGGAGTACAATCTAACCTTCCATCTATATATAATCTCAGATCTGCATCTCTATCAAAAGTTACTACAATATGGTGCCAATGTCCATCATTAACATTAGTTAAGCTCGACACGACAACGACTTCGTCTGTTCCTGTTCCCGTTCCATCTCTTATGAATGCTCTAACATGCCCATTATAAAACTGTACTGCATAACCCGGAGTAGCTCCGCTACTATACTTTGCCAGATAATACCCGATTGTTAACGAAGTATTGCTTTTTGCCCATAAGCTTATACTAAAATCTTTAACGATATCAAAGTCTAAACTACCATCTGAAGGATCCCCAACACTTAAATAATCATCCACTCCGTCGAACCTGTATGCTTTTCCTCTGTACCCAGTCCACAATTCAGGACAAGCACTACCAGAACAAGAAGCAGCATTTCCATAAGTTGAAGAATCCAAAGTATTATTCTCAAAACGCCACCAGCCAACAAGCGACCTATTCCAATCAATAAACGAAGAATAATTCCCGCTCACATCAGATGTTGAGACATTGACATAAGCCCAAT
>JALWQS010000118.1 GCA_027083015.1 Candidatus Woesearchaeota archaeon | reverse complement strand
ACTACTTATCTGAGCTGTTTCGCGAACGCTTGTAAAAAAGAGGATTATAGATGACAAAGAGCATACATCTGTTAGATGAAGAAGAACTGAAACTCTTGGAAAAAAGCATTGGACCAGAAAGAGACAAACTACTTCTAAAGATACTCTATGAAACAGGCTGTACAGTCAATGAAGCAGTAAGAATAAGAATTGATGACTTGGACCTATTCGGAGGAAAGATAAATTTTCCTGCAGAAAATACCAAATCAAAAAAAGCAAAGACATCGATTATATCAAGAGAATTGGCAGAAACAATAAAAGAATATCTCGAAAAAAAACAACAGGAAGAAAAGAAACGCTCAGATGAAAAGCCGAAAGGACAACCAAGCAATTACTTATTCTCAACAAGACAATCAGGAAGGATGACAACCAAGAGGGTGCGTCAACTCCTCCAAAAGCATGGTCAAAAAGCAGGAATAGGAAAAGTGCTTCCACAGATGATAAGATACGCCCATATAATACATGCGATCAACAAAGGACTGCCTTTAGAAGCGATAGCCAAACAGACAGGACTGGATAAGATAAGGATCATACAGATATATGATGCAACTTCACAAGAAGAGCCTCAGGAACAATACATCAAGCTCTTCAAGGGAGATACTGACAAAGAGCGAACACTGAAAGAGTATCTGGAGAAGAAAGATGAGTAAGCTAGAGCGCAGAAAAGAGATCGGAAAGTTCTTTGATGAAGGTACTGAAAGGTCTGAAGCCAAGAATCCAGTTACAAGAGCTTTAATGATAATAGTTCTGGTCATTATATCCTCACTCATAATCTACAAGCTAGGCCCAGGTATCACCGGCAACTTCATAGGAGGAAACATAAAACACTATGAACAAAAGTTGGGCTGGACAATCATGTCTGATGAGACAAGAACCTGGACGATGCAAGAATACCCCGACATGTTCAACCTTCGCGGAGTAAGACTGACAGGAAGATTGTTGGGAAAAAGAGATGTCAAGGTATACCTGGAAGATGATAATGGAAAACAGTACTTACTTCTTGACGGCAGCAACATGAACTTTACCGGACTGCCGATAGTGACAGGGTTCGCAGTCTATAACGGAGAGGCAGAAAACGAGACAAAGACTATCATTACAGGAACAGAGAGAGTCACAGAAAATGATACAAAAACTGATCGGATGTCTAAAAATTCTGAAGGACTGCAGATAAACAAAAGCGATAAGAAGAACGAGACAGAAAAAATGGACGATAAGGAAGAAGTAGCTGGTAAGGACGACAAGATACAGCAGGAGAAGAAAATACAAGAAAATGATACTGAACAAGATAGTAATGAAACAGAACAAGATACAGGTGATACAGAACAACAAGCGACAGAGAATAAAGATGATGATAAGCCAAAAGAACAAGAGAAAGAAAACAAAGAATCAGGTAATAACGAAACAGAAAACAAAGAACAGACAGAAGAGAAAAACATAACCATAAAACTTGACTACAATCAGGGCACCGGCTGGGATCCTGATGATGATGGATTAGCTTACAAAGAAACAGGAGCTATAGACTTTACAGTCGCAAAAACAAGTTTCAACTGGCAAGCAGACACAACAAAACTATGCACAAGATGGATCATAGACAATCCCAAAAGCACAGTAAGCATCTGTAACGGAGCAAGTGACTGCTGCGCATTGATCGGCTTAGCCCCAAAAGAAAATAATTGGGACGAACCATTATACCTAAGTTATGGGAAGTACGGAGCAGAAAAAGAAAATGCGGTAAGCGCACAAGTGATCTATCTGGATCAAAGCTTCGATAAAGGAAACATAAAATTCGAAAGTACACATAGCGAGATAGTGTCATTAAAAGCAGAATTCAAAGAACTGCCTAAGGAACAAGCAGGATTTGAGGATGAATGCGAAGAGACCTGCAGATTGCCTGAGGGGTTGCAAAGCAGAGATTACAAGCTGGTATTTGAAGTAGGGAATGATTCAGGAATAAGTCTGGACAGCATAAACTACGCATTAGAAGAAGTTCTTGAAGAGCACGATGTGAATATAGAAGTAAAAGACTCAGATAACAAGACTGTGCCGATGGTCGCAGAATTCAGGGATGTCAATAATGTAGTGAGAGCAAGACAAGGAGTAAACGAGACACAAAAACAAAAACAAGAAAAGAGAAAAAGACAGTTGGGATTAGGGCTGTTCTCAGCAAAAGAGAATAAAGTCAAGCTGAAGAAAGGGCGGTATGATGCAAAAGTCAAGATACTTAAGACAGATAATCCAGTACGAGAGATAGAATTCAAGGACCTGAAAGTAGAAGATGACCAACCAAAGTTCATAAGATTAGCAGCGATAAAAGAAACAAAAGCCGAAGAGAACTTCAAACAAGTATATGCTATAGACCCCTCAGAACTGAGCTTTACTGAAGCGACAGTCACAGTCAAAGAAGCAAAAGGAACAAACCTCTATAAGTGCGTTTCATGGAACTTCACAGCAGAAGAATGCCAACCAAGAGAAGTTTGTACTATAGGAAACGACGGCGAAAAACAATGCAAAGAAGAGGGAGGATGGACATTCATAAAAAAGATCACTCCCGGAGAAGAATACAATGTTACAATAACACCAGAAGATCCGGGATTTGCAGAAAGCAGCGAAGCAGTAGATGTAGCCATAACGCCCTTAGACAATGAGACCTTTGTGATAGCATGGATAGATAATGCCGAATCAGATGCTTCCTTCAAGGTGATGAAAGCCAACGGAACAACACTGGTCAATACGATCGATGTGGACACTAATGTGGATCAGGAGTCAAGGATCGATGTAGAATCTATAGATGCAGACCGTTTTGTGATAGCATGGGTTGATGGACCATCAGATGATGTAACCTATGCAATATACGACAGGGAAGGAAACATTATCCGGACAGCAACAGATGCGGATACTAGTGTCAGGAAAAATACTGATGTATCAGTTGCAGAACTGGGAAACAGATATATCATCTGCTATGCCAATGACGCAGATAATGACGCTGACTTCAGGATATACAATAATCTCGGTTCACAAGTAGTAGGTGAAAGAAGAGTTGACGGAGATATGAGGCCTTCATTAACACTGCAAAATCTGGTCGGATGTGCAGGATTATCAGATAACAGATGGGTCTATGGCTGGTTTGATGATAGGTCAAATGATATAACTTATAAGGTGTTGGATGATGCAGGAGGAACGGTCTACAATAATAAAGATGTAGATACGAATGTTGGAGAGACAGGACAAGTAGCGATAACAAGTTTAGACAATAATAAGTTCGCAATAGCCTATTATGATTCAAAAGATGATGATATCACCATAACTATAAGGGATGCTGATGGTAATATTATAGTTTCACCGACAGATATAGATAGAGATGTAGGAGGAGAATCAAGACTAGCAGTCGCGACAGTAAGAAAGAACAGCACTGATAGTGCAGACTCTTTCGTGGTAGTGTGGTGGGCGCCAGCAAGTTCTGAGGTAAAAGCGGCAGTGTATGATGGGACAGGAACAGAGGTCACCCCGCCGTTCACCATAGAAACGCAACAAGATACAACATATAGATTATTGGATGTTGCCGGAAGAAAATCCGCTACAAATATCAGTTTATGTTCAGGAACATTCATAGTCGCTTATACCAATGCTTCAGATGAAGGAGTCTTCAAAGGTTACTGGGTGAACGGAACAGAATGGGATGGAACGTGTTCTGAAGATTCAACAACAGAACCTTTGGATGTTACTCCTCCTGGTAGTGTTACAAACTTACAAAACTCTATGAGGGGTAAGGACTGGTTATACTACAGTTGGAGTAATCCTGAAGACCAAGACTTTAGTCAAGCGTTGTTATACTTGAACGGCACAAATGTTGCTAATATTACTGGTGAATCTTATAAC
>JALWQS010000117.1 GCA_027083015.1 Candidatus Woesearchaeota archaeon | reverse complement strand
ATTCAGACCATATAAGTGACAGCCTCTTCGACAGACAGAGACTCCTATAAGCTTTAAAAAAAGAAAGAATAATCACCAAAAAGTAGAGCTAAAAATATTTAAATTTCCTAAAATTCCCCCACGCTATGAAACACGCAATTCCTTTTCTGGTTGTCTTGACAGTAGCTGCAACATTTTTTTTGGTGTTAAGTTCAGCGCAGGTTGCTGCTAGAGACTTTGATCATATCGGAAACTTTAATTTCCGGGTAGAGATTGAAAACCCACATCATGCGGCAGAATTAAAGTTCGTTCTTCCTGACGGAACAAAGATTTCTATGAAGAGTCTGATGGAGGCATCTGGAGACTCTGATAAAAACGGTTTTTGGTTACCCGACGGAACAAAAATAACCATGAAAGATAGCATTAATGGCCCTACAGATACCGAAGATCAAAGCTTTGTCTTACCAGACGGCACCAAGATAACTATGAAAGACACTGCTGATAAGACTCCAGATACCAGAATAAGCTTTGTCTTACCAGATGGAACTAAAGTAGTTTGAATTCTTTCTTTTTCTTGAAATTTAGTTTGTAAAGTTAGATTATATTTTATTAGCTATGTATTACTCATTACTGCCACAACATCAAAGCTAAAATCATCAAAGAAAAAAAGAAAGGTCATTAACTGACCTCTCTCAACGTGTAACTCACGCCCTCATACTCAAGTTCCTGGGTCTTCACAAGAGCTTCTTAACGTGAGTCTAACAGGATTTAAGGATAAGACATATATAAATGTTACTACTATTAAGGGGTTTTATGGTTGTTGAGAAGACTCCAACGATACTTTTATAAATAATTTAACTAAGAGTTTCTGCATGAAAACGAGAACATTATTCGGAATCATAATGATAACTCTTCTGCTTGTTTTAGCTTTTGGTTGCGGCAAAGAGAAGAAAGAAAACAGTAACTCTCAGACTCCTGAAGAGATCACTAAACCGATTCCTGCAGTTCCTGATAATGAACAGGAAGGTAATCCGGATGAGATCTCTGATGTAGCAGAACCTTCGCTTGAGACACAGCCTCAGGACCAGACTGAGAATGAAACCTCTGCTGGATCAGAAACTCCTGAAGAAAATGATACAAATGATGAAGAGCCCGGAAGTGTTACTGATGAAGGCATCGCTGATGTTCCTGAAGAGGACACTTCTAATGATGATGAGCTTACTGCTGATAATTTTAGGGTTATCTCTCTTAAGGATCTGAAAGCATATCCTTCTGAAATGATCATCAAGGTCGGTACAACTGTTGAATGGCGTAATGTCAATGATAACTTCCAGCACATCATCGGTTGGAAGGACCAGAAGAGCATGGGTGTAACGCCTGAACCTATACTAATGGGTCAGAGCTGGTCTTATACTTTTAATGAACCTGGTGTTATCAAGTGGTTCTCTACTGCCCGACCTACTATTCAGGGAGTCATAACTGTTGAACCAGCAGATGATAAGACTTCTTAAGTCTACGAATCAGTATTGAACAAATTTTTTAAAATGACCTCCTCCCCAACCTAAAGGTTAGGGTATCATTTAGGAGGTCGACCAGAAATTACAGATCTCCAACCTGAAGGTTGGAGTAAGGTAATTTCTGTGTATCTTTATTGGGGGGAAAGAATATGAGGTTTAGACATGAAGTTTTCTTGTTATTTCTATTCATGATACTATCAGTCTCTATATTAGCTTCAGGCTGCTCTCCTAAGATAAGCTGTGAAGAACCTAATGTTCTTATCGGAAGTTCTTGTTGTCTTGATGTGAATCATGATGGAAGATGCGACTCTGCTACCCAGATGAAAGAACCGGACAAACATATTCCTGAAGTGATTGATAAACCCACTCACAGGATCAATGAGCCTTTACCTGAAGAACTTTTTGCTAAAAAGTTTGAGAGTGACTGGAACAAGAGGAATTTTAATGCCTTATACACTAAGTTCTCTGATGATCTGCAAAGAAAATGGTCTAGAGAAGAGTTTAACTTCATGCTGAAGAGGCTTCAGGTATTGAAAGGTATAGAGTCTGTTTCTTTCAAAGGGATGATCGGTAATAAGGCTGAGTTTATCGTCACTCTTAAGGATGATAAAGAGCGTACTGCCGGAGAGGTGGTCAAAGAGGGTGACGAGTTTAAGATCCGACCGTTCTACATCTTTGATGATCTTGATATCAATAATATTTGCTCCGATGATGAGTGTTTTTCCTCTTTTGCGAAGATGAGCGGCAATAAGCAGCTTTGTGAATCTGCCGGCGAGTTGAAGGATTCCTGCCTTGAACATTTTAGTGATAAGAATACCCTTTCCAAGGAGATTGATTATTGTACTGCTATCAAAGATTTTTATTCTAAGGTTGATTGCCTGGATAATCTTGCTGTTAAGGAGAAGAACATTGAACCTTGCTGGCACAATGAGTATGATGAACAGATCTATGGATGTATGGGCTTAGTCGCTGCTATTGATGATGATCCCAAACTTTGCAAAGAGTATGCTAGTTCAAGAGGTTTTCCTGCCACAAGACTGCAGAACGCTTATTGTATCATGGGTTTTGTCTCTAAGACTCTGAATAACAGCGCCTGTTCTTTGATAGACAGAAGGGATGATGTCGTCTTAGGAGCCATGGCTGAGAATTGCGATAACTTAAGGTTCAGTTGAAGAGCATGAACCGATGATATTGACAAAATATTGACAAAAATTGCTATGCCTTCTGATAGCATCTAGTTTATTATCATCAACCGTTCTTTTTCTTTTCTTGCTTCTTCTATGGCTTTATTGGATACTTTGTCCTTGTCTACAAGTCTTCTTATATCAAGCACTTTATTGAGATAGGTGCTAAAGTATTCCGAAAGTGATTGGAGTAGATCTCTTCTTGCAGGATTACCAGCGCATTCACTGGCTGCATAAGCGTAGGCTCTTGCCCCTACCTGAACAAAGAATCCCCGATCACGGTATTCGTGACGATAGGTTGATAATTCTGGGAAAAAACCATAGACTCCAAGTATGCTGTCTCCTACCTGAGTAAAATATGGTAATCTCATATGCCAGGGAAGTCTTTGCCTTGCAAGTTCCATGTCTGAGAAGAAAGCTTCCTGTTTCAGTACTCTTACTGAGTCTCCATCGAGATTTGCCAATAATCTTGATATGTATTTTACATCAGTATTTTCATCTGCAAGGTCATATTCTGAACTTCCCAAGACTTTACGAGCGTATTCTTCAAAAAATCTTGCTAGATCGGTCTTATTCAAAATCAGACTTACCTTTAATGTCATTACCAAACCGTTTTCAGGAGTTTCTTCTTCAATGCCTTCAATAGGTTCGGTTTCCTTGACTTTGGATTCCAGATCAGCGGGAATATCTTGTTTTTCTTTGCTCATCACTCTCATCCTATTCTCACTAAGAAAAGATATGAAGACCTTTCTTAACACCTTATTTGTAAATAGTAGTTATCATATTTAAATTTTTCCAATAGTAACTACCAACAAGTAGATAAATAATATGTTCAGTTTTTTAAGGTTTTCTTGCGAAATATTTATAAATTTATAGTACTATAGTATAGTAACTTGGGGGGTAACAGAAATATATTGACAAATATATTTTTGCAACGATTTGAAGGATCCCAAAGAGAAAAACAAGAGCGAGGGATAACATGACAGCAGATAACTCCATCTTTATCGGTGGGAAACCGTTCATGAACTACGTGACCGGTGTAGTGATGCAGTTTACCACAAAGAATGCAGAAGAAGTGACTATCAAGGCCAGAGGAAAATTTATTTCCAGAGCTGTTGATGTCGCCGAGGTTTCTTCCAAAAGGTTTTTGGATGAATCAGTTGAGGTCAAGAACATAAAGATCGATTCTGAAGAGTTCGAGAACAAAGAAGGTAAGCTGGTAAGAGTATCAACCATAGAAATAACTC